>NZ_JBRFPI010000417.1:0-3737 GCF_053579595.1 Cellvibrio sp. | reverse complement strand
ATTAATCCTAAAAGATCTATGGAACCACAATAGGATGAAAAAAAGATCAATTAATCTTCTTGATATTATTAATTCACAGTGATTTAATTAATTGAGCCTGAGCGATTAGATAGCAAAACAATTAATCACTAGCATCGGAAAGACATTGCGTTCTACGTTCTAGCAGTGCTTATCGCTGGGGAATTTTCCCGGCTCTTTTTATTCTTTGATTAACTCATCTGCCCCTGATGATTTGGGGGTAGTTGCTGGTGGAATTTTTATGCAAAGCCCATCCAACGCCAATGTAATTGCTGCACTTGAAGCGGGCGGGACAAAATTCAATTGCGCATTACTCGATACCGAACTCAACCTGATTGCGCAGGCCGCATTTGAGACTACGACGCCTGCACAAACGCTCGCTGCTGTATGCGATTTCTTTCGCCAGAGTGTAGCGGCGCACGATGCTCAGTTGATTGCGATGGGTATCGCAAGTTTTGGTCCGGTCGATTTGATGGCGGATTCGCCGACCTATGGATACATCACCAATACGCCCAAACCTGGTTGGTCAAACACCGATATCTGCGGCTATTTCGCGCGTGAGTTAAATGTTCCCATTACTTTTGATACCGATGTTAATGGCGCGGCCTGGGGCGAAAAAGTAGCGGGCGCGGCGCGTGACCTGAGCGATTTTATATATGTCACCGTGGGCACGGGAATCGGTGCGGGTATAGTTGTTAATAACCATTTGGTGCATGGCATCAGGCATCCTGAAGTGGGCCACATGTTGATGCCGCGTGATCAGCTAATGGATAACTATGCGGGTTGCTGTCCGTTTCATTTGGGCTGTCTTGAGGGTTTGGCATCCGGAAAATCGATTGAATCGCGCTGGGGGGTATCCGGAAAATTTTTGAAGGCGGATCATCCTGCCTGGCTGTTAGAGGCGCAATATCTCGCGCTGATGTGTGCCAATCTGACGCAGCTATTGGCACCACAAAAAATTATTTTGGGTGGCGGTGTGATGGAGCAGCCGCAATTGTTGCAGATGATCCGCGAATACTTTTTGGTGTGCCTCAATGGCTATGGTCCCTCCGCTGTTCTAGAGCAAACTGAGAGCTACATAGTGAAAACTAACTTGAATGGTATGGCTGCTATTTTGGGCATTGCAGAGCTAGCATTGTCGCAACTCGCAGAAGAGCCTTCTAAAAGATAAGATTTCAACCGGTTTTTATTTTCCGCAAGCATCTGGCAAAAACTCGCCAGATTTTCGCCCGCCGGTTTCCGGCGGGCTTTTTTCAAATGATTTTAGAATAACGGACCTGATTACCGCTCTGCAACGGCCTCTGCAAATATTCATCAAACACCATGCACACACGTCGAATTAATAAGCGTCCTTTGTTGTGCACGCGAATACCGCTGTCATTAACTGTGATTAAACCATCCTCAATCATGGGGACAAGCTGCGCAATTTCTGCCGCGAAATAGTCTCTGGGGTTGATGGAAAATGCGTGTTCCAATTCGGCAAAATCTAACCGTAAGTGGCAAATCAAACTGTTGATAACAAAACGCCGCAGCTGATCCTCGTCATTCAAGGTAAAACCGCGCGCTATAGGCAGTAAACCCAAATCCAATTTTTGTTGATAGGTATTGAGGTCTTTCGCATTTTGAACGTAGATATTGTCAATCATGCTGATGGAGGAAACGCCCACTGCAATTAGATCGCAGTCTTTATGAGTAGAATAGCCTTGGAAATTGCGCTGTAATTTTCCTGCTTGCTGTGCGCGTACTAATTCATCATCCGGTTTGGCAAAGTGATCCATGCCGATGTAGATATAGCCAGCCGCTTCCAACGTTTGAATTGCAAAGTGCAAAATATCCAGTTTTTCAGCGGCGCTGGGCAGATCTTTATCGCTAATGAGCATTTGGCTTTTAAACAGGTGGGGCATGTGCGCGTAATTAAAAAGCGACAAGCGATCCGGATTTAAATCGATAATTTTTGTCAGCGTCTCTTTAATACTGGAAAGGGTTTGCAGTGGCAGGCCGTAAATGAAATCCATGCTCACGGATTGATAATGTTGCGCGCGCAACCCCTGCATTAATTCGCTAACTTGCTCAAATGTGTTATAGCGATTTACCGCTTTCTGCACGCGTGGATCAAAATCCTGAACGCCCATGCTCACGCGATTAAAACCCAAATCACGCAAATGCGTCATGGTGTCTATGCTGACTCGCCCCGGGTGAATTTCAATTGAGAATTCGCCCTCGGTATCATCAGCCAAGCGAAATAGTCGGCGCGTGGCATGCATTAGCAGCGACATTTCATCATCGCTAATAAACGTGGGCGTGCCGCCGCCCCAATGCAATTGTTTTACCTGGCGGCGGTTGTCAAATAAATCCGCGTAGAGCGAGAGTTCCTGAATCATTCGGTGGATGTAAGGTGTTGAACGGCTTTTGTTGTTAGTCACAATTTTGTTGCAGCCGCAGTAATAACAAAGGCTGTCGCAAAACGGAATGTGAAAATAGAGTGACAAAGGGCGCTGCGCCTGATTGCTGCGGTTGATTGCATTGAGCAGCGCGGCCTCTGTAAACGACTCCTGAAATTGCGGGGCAGTGGGATAGGATGTGTAACGTGGCCCCGCCAGATCGTAGCGGCTGATCAGGGTGTTATCCCATTCAATCTGTTGCGTGAATACTGACATAGGCGAGCTTCCTCTTGGCGCGTCTGCCTATGGTAAAAATTTGCGCGCAGCACTGAATTGATGTGGATCAAGCCTATAATGGCGGCTCGTTGATAGCCTGTGATTTTTTATGATGGACATAACAAACGCATCTCCCTCAGAACTCTTGTTGGATCAAATAGCAGACGCACTGGCGGGCCCGGGTTTTATCCTGCTTGACCAGCCGTTGCCCCCATCCCTGATCCAAGGTTTGATTGAACATTTGCGAGCGCAACAAGCGGCACTCGCACCGGCGGGCGTGGGGCGTCAGGGTGACTACCAGCGCAATCAGGATATTCGTGGTGACGCAATTCAATGGCTCGAGCCGGGCAATCCTGCTGTCACAGAATTTTTATCATGGATGGATAAACTGAGGTTGGGGATAAACCAGCGGTTATTCCTCGGCCTGTTTGATTACGAGAGTCACTATGCGGTTTATGCTCCGGGTGCCTTTTACCAAAAACACCGCGACGCCTTCAGAGGGAAACCGGGGCGCAAGCTGTCCACGGTTTTATATTTGAACCAGGCTTGGGATTTAATGGCTGGCGGTGAGTTGGTGCTCTATGATGAAGCAGGCGAGAATGAATTGATTCGTCTTGCACCAGAATGTGGCAGGTTGGTGATTTTTTTAAGTGAAGATTTTCCACACGAAGTGTTGCCGGCCAAGCAGTTCCGGCAGAGCATCGCGGGGTGGTTTCGGATCAAGGCCCTGTAAATGGCCTGCTAAATTGTCATAACTATCTTTTTATCTGAGGAAAGTGCCTTCACGGTGGCGGTCTGTATCACCATAACAGTACCCGCTAGCGCATGAGGGAGCCAATACACAGGGCGTTCGCCTGTGAGCGTTGTTGCCAGCAAGAGAATCGCGGCTGTTGGCAACGAATTTGCAAGTGGTTGGATGTAGCTTGCTGAAATTCTTCCAGGACTGGAGAAATGGAAACCAGGGATGCGTTTTCAGCAGGCGCTATAACAATGCTAAGAATGCATATTAAAGTGAGGCCGCGATGCTGAAGGAAGTCACCATGAGTGAGATGAAAATAGATT
>NZ_JBRFPI010000416.1:0-3737 GCF_053579595.1 Cellvibrio sp. | reverse complement strand
CCGTAAAACTATATTTATCCATGGGCTTAACTAGCATGTAGATCTAGCCACCCACTAACACCAATCCGACCAGAAACGTAAACAAAATAACTCGCCACTCGTCAGATAGATCCGCCCCAAGACTCAGCATACCCCCGGTGTTTTCGTGATAAGTGAGACTAAAAAAGCCATTTAGAAACGATAGCGGCTCCTGGCCTTTAAGCAGGCTTACAGCTTGATTCTTCGTATAACGATCACACCCTACGAGAGGGAAGAAAATCAATAGAATTAATAACAACTTAATTTTCATTTAGAACCCCATGACTATGACCAATAGCTAACGTATGCATTTGCATGTAGATTTCGAATACGGCTAAAAACGATAACGATTTTGAATGCCTTGGCGCACGATAATTGTGATTGGTAAACCAACTAAATTTTCGCTGCAGGTATTGATTTTTTACTACGATCGCCTTTAGGGGGGTTCATTTCCATACAAGACTAATACGAATTAACTCAATGCTAAACTTAAAAGCTAAGCGTATTTTATGCTGCATTAGAGCCATATTTATTTCATGTCATTTTTTTTGGCTATTAATGCCAATTTAATTTTCTTAAAGTTAACAACCATTCCATAGGTATTAATGATAGCTATAATAAAAAAAATTCCCCACAAAATATTATGGTTGCTCGTGTTGCTAAATATGCCCGAACCACTCGCACCTCCAGTACCTAAATAACCAAGGCCAAATATAGCGACTGATAGTAAAGAGCGAGGCAAGCCCAACGCACCGCTAACCAAAATGTAGACAATTAGAGCATCCCCCACACCTTACTCCTAATAGTTTATTCAACAGCACAAGCCATATATCCATGAACAGCTTAATATCAGCCCATTAAAAAAATAACAACACGACCCCAAACAACCAAAATAAAACTGAGGACATACGGCCTTACAGAAAGTTCTGGATTCGGCTTTGTTACACCCGTACGCCCCCAAACTCCTTCTTAGGTTTAGCATCAACTCTCATCAATGTCATACATATGATCAACCACATACCGCATCTTGGGCTGCAAGCCATTTTTCTGGGTTTTGCTGTAATAGTCCTGCCAGTGTTTTACACCGCTCCAAAACGTTTCCGGTGCAGATAAGTTGGCATTCACACCAGGTGCCAAATCAAAACCATTTGCGCTAAAAATTTGATTTAACATCATTGCCGAAGGGAATCCAATTTGTTGCATCAGCGGGTTGGCAGCATTGCCAGCGCCCCACACAAAGGCGAGCCAGGGGAGAATATTTACAGCAGCGTCGTAACTTACACGCGCCCCCTTGTAGTCTTTGAGAGATCGTAATATTTCCTTCTGCCCCACTGGAATTGCAAGCAGCGCTAAATTCGGATAATCTTTTTGCGTTGGCAATTTATTAAATGTCAACTCCACCAAACCATTGCGGGTCGGCGCATAGGTTTCAAAAGCAGGCTGAAACAATGGCAAATTATAAAATTTGGCGGTAGAAAAATTACTCTTTACTATTTTAAATAGGGCGCACTCAGACCAAAACGAAGGAAGCATATCGCCGCGCAAATGTGATTGAGCCACTCGAACACGAAATGAAACCACATCTTTCCCCCCCGCCAATACAATAAAGCTCCAATCATCCATTTTTTCCAATGAAAAACTTTCATAGGCGCGCTTTATCCATTCCAAATTGGATTCATTATTCATGCGCCGCAATTCATCTATATCACTTTTAATGGACGATTGAGCAGAGAGCGTTTGTTTGATCATTATCCTTTCCTCAACAAATTTCTAACTGTTAATTTTAAATACTCAATAATTTATAAGGACCTTTGCTTAACGAATATTTACGTCTTTTTTTCTCATCGGGATCGGTACAAACATAATCCACACTGAATTCAACCCCACCGGAAACCGCTTGAAAACGTAACAATGCGACGTGATCACCTTGCTGCTGATGTTTAACATTCAAACGAAGATTTGCCAGCTTTATTCCTGCAACATCCTTGGCATCAGGATGCAATGGAAAGGGTTTCGAATCACCAAAAATATCGCGAATTTTATCTTTCAATTCATTTTTCTGATCGCTACCAATGGTATCAATCAGTCGCGACGGCGAAGCAATAACCTCATAAAATAATGTTTTCCCGCGCTGATTTACACCTTCCACTATTCGCCCCCAATGTACATCTCCTGTGATATACAACACCGGAATTTCTGCAGCAAATAATTTCTCCAAAGCCTTAGTTAGCACTAAAAAATCATCGTAATTGGGCATTTCCATATCGGCAAGGTTGCGCCCCAAAAAACCAGGCTTTTCAATAGCGAGTGCTTGCCCTGAACTTAACAGACCAACTGCAGGTAGATTCTTTTTTTTACGCGCCAACAAATCCAATTTCCATTGTTCAATAGCGGCGTGGGTTGCACTATTAAACATATTATCTTTATCGCGCCAAGTACGTCCATCAAGAAACAGCATGCTGAGTGGTGCAATATCTTTGCGAAAAAAGCCGGCTTTTTGCGCTGGCGACATTTGGTAGCGCTCATACAAACGCGTAGCCAGTTCACGCCAAGTGGATCGATCTTTTTCACTATGTGTGTTATTCAACTGCGCTTGAAAGTAGGGAAAGTTATTCCAGAACTCATGATCATCCGGCACGCAAAGCACCGGGCCATGACTCAACACATTGGCAAGACCAGGTTGCTTTAAATCACGCGAAAACCAATTCGCCTGATATTTTTTCCCAAGCACCCGCGCAAGGTGCTTTTTATTTTCGGGTAAATTTTGCTGTGAGGGCAAATCGAGATACACCTGATCGCCCGCCAATAGAGTGAAATCGGGTGCAGGCTTAATCGACTTGATGATATCGGTCAACGCTTGTGATTTATCATTCGGCTGGTAATAACAAGATGACAACAACAGATTAAAACTGTCGGCATCTTTCTCCGGTAGCGCTTGTGGCGGACGTTTGCTGGTCAGCGTCACCCGCTGATCACCAGCAATCACCGTCACGGTAAAACGTTCATTGGTGGCAGGCCAGGGAAAGGCAAAAATTGCACGGTGATTCAGTGGTCGATCATAAATATCGCGCACCTCATCACCCAGTGGTTCAAAACCAACGGGTTGTGCACTGGGGACAATAGCTTGGCCATGGATTTCAAACGCGACCGCAGGCGGGGTAGCAACCCCCAAAACACCCACCCAAATCAATAACTCATCGGATCGGCCAATTTGATTGTACGCAAAAAGCTGCACCTGGATTCTCCCTTGAATGATGGTGAGGGCTAACTATATACCTGCGCTGCACGGCTGAATAGTTAGGCTTTAAATCTTAACAGGTACCAAACAGGCTTTACGGACCGAGCCACGCTATAAATACAAAAGAGAACTGAAGCAAAACTCCAGTTCTCTTTTTGTTTCTGTAATCCAGAGCCTATTACTTCTGCTGTAAAAAACTCAATAAATCCTGATTCAGGCGATCTTTGTGCGTATCGGCCAAACCGTGTGGAGCGCCAGGATACACCAACAATTTTGCACCTTTAATCAACGCCGCAGAGGCTTTACCGGAGGTTTCAATCGGTACGATTTGATCGTCGTCGCCGTGAAAGGCCAAGGTCGGCACATCAAAGTTAGCCAGGTCACCTCTGAAGTCAGTTGCAGAAAATGCTGCGATCGAATCGTAAGTATTTTTTGCACCGGCCAACATGCCTTGTCTCCAGAAAGATTGGATTGCACCTGC
>NZ_JBRFPI010000415.1:0-3748 GCF_053579595.1 Cellvibrio sp. | reverse complement strand
TTTTGTTTCGGCAATATTCCAATTGGACTCCATCCACAAATACACAATCGTAATACCCGGTGCTGCCCAGAGCGCGCTGTAGAGGAATTGGTCTGCCGCCATTTTGGTTACAATAGTCTTTAGATCATTACCGTTGCCAAACCACTCTGCCTGCAGGCGATAGAAGAAATCCACCTCCATGCCTTTTAAACCCCAAAAGACAATATAAAAAACCAGCAACCCCAAAATATTGCGATTGGGTGATAGATTTTTGCTCAAGAGCAAATACAAAAATGGAATAAATCCGCCGAATATTGCGGTGGCGATAAAGGAGTAGCCAAAACCATAGGTTTGTTTGAGTTCGCCAAATAGTGTGAATAAGGGCTTAGAGGCGGGAACAAAAAAGTAAATCGCTAAAATACAGACGGCAAATAACTGCAATACAAAACCGGGCAGGAGATTTTTTTTAAGTGCTGCAAATATGGATTGTTTGATACTCATTAGAGATTATCCAATGGAGGGTGCCAGAAGCATGACAGGTTTTACATTGCAAATCCTGCCCAAAAAAAATCCCCGTTGTTTTCACTTCGGGGATATTTCAGATAACGACGATTAATCGTTACGCTTTTTTGCCGCGCTTACGCTCGTTTTCAGTGAGCAATTTTTTGCGCACGCGGATGCTGAGTGGTGTTACTTCTACCAACTCGTCATCTTCAATAAACTCCAGCGCTTGTTCCAGGGTGTGACGGATTGGCGGTGACAGGGTCAGCGCGTCATCAGTACCGGAAGCACGAACGTTGGTTAATTGTTTGGCTTTGGTTGGGTTTACGACCAGGTCATTGTTGCGCGAGTGAATACCCACTACTTGACCTTCATAGACTTCAACACCGGCACCGTAGAACAAACGGCCACGTTCTTGCAGCGGGTGTAAACCATAGGCGAGGGTTTTGCCCTTCACCATAGAGATCAGTACACCGTTTTGACGCTTGGCCACTTCACCTTCTTTTACCGGGCCGTAGTGGTCAAAAATACTGGTCATGATGCCTGAACCGGACGTCATGGTCAGGAACTGGCCACGGAAACCGATCAAGCCACGCGATGGACAGAGGAATTCCAACTTGATGCGGCCTTTGCCATCCGGCTCCATGTTGTTCAACTCGCCTTTACGCAGGCCGAGCTCTTCCATCACTTTACCTTGATGTTCTTCTTCAACGTCGATAACCACTTGCTCGAACGGCTCGTGGATTACGCCATCAACGATTTTTTGCACTACTTCAGGACGTGAAACGCCCAGCTCGTAACCTTCGCGACGCATGTTTTCGATGAGCACGGACAGATGCAATTCACCGCGACCAGACACGATAAATTTGTCCGGCGTTTCGCCTTGCTGAACACGCAGTGCCACGTTGGCAATCAATTCCTGATCCAGACGGTCTTTGATATTACGGCTGGTCACGTACTTGCCTTCTTTTCCGGCAAAGGGTGAGTCGTTTACCTGGAAGGTCATGCTTACGGTTGGCTCGTCGATCGACAGGGCTGGCAAGGCTTCGATGCAATCCGGGCTGCACAGGGTATCGGAGATGCCGAGTTTATCCACACCGGTAATACACACGATGTCGCCCGCGTAAGCTTTGTCAGTCTCGATGCGTTGCAAGCCGTGGTAGCCCATGACTTGCAGTACTTTCGCTTTACGAGTATTGCCTTGGTGATCAACCACCACGATTTGCTGGTTTGGCGACAGGCTGCCACGGGTGATACGGCCGATCCCGATAACACCTACATAGCTGCTGTAATCCAGCGCCGAGATTTGCATCTGGAATGGGCCATCCAGGTCAACCTCTGGAGCCTTCACTCGATCGACAATCATTTGGAACAATGGGGTCATATCGTCAGCGATGTTATCGGGTGACAATCCAGCAACACCATTCAGTGCAGAGGCATAAATGATGGGGAAGTCGAGCTGCTCTTCAGTCGCACCCAAACGGTCGAACAAATCAAATACCTGGTCAACAACCCACTCAGGACGTGCGCCCGGGCGGTCAATCTTGTTGATAACCACAATCGGGTTCAACCCCTGTTCAAACGCTTTTGATGTCACGAAACGGGTTTGTGGCATTGGGCCACCAACGGCATCAACGATCAGCAATACCGAGTCAACCATCGACAATACGCGCTCTACTTCACCCCCGAAGTCGGCGTGACCGGGGGTGTCCACGATATTGATTCGGTAATCGTTCCACTTGATCGCGGTGTTCTTGGCCAGAATGGTAATACCGCGCTCGCGCTCCTGGTCGTTGCTATCCATGATCAATTCCGCGCTTTCATCGCGACGGTCGAGGGTGCCGGATTGACGCAACAACTGGTCAACCATAGAGGTTTTACCATGGTCAACGTGGGCGATAATGGCGATATTGCGCAGTTTTTCGATAGCTGATTGATCTGTCACTGTGGGATTTCTCTTGGGTATGCGCCTGATGTAAGGCAAATGGGGAAGCGTAAAAAGGCGCGCATTATACCTATGAAGGTGTTGCACGGATATGCTTCCCACAGCTCTATTTGGTGAAATTTTAAGCTAGTGAAGTAAATACTTCACGTATATACTTGATGTAGCTACGCAATGGAGGAATATTTATGACACTTGCCCGTGTTTTCCAGTCGGGGAACAGCCAAGCCGTAAGGCTCCCAAAAGAATTTCGCTTTGATGTTGATCAGGTTGAGATTTTCCGCCGCGGGGATGAAATTGTCCTCCGCGCTGTTACGCCTAGCGGCGCTGCTATATTTGATGTGCTCACCAAACTTCCGTCTGATTTTATGGAGCAAGGTAGGGGAGATTTGCTGCCGCAAGAAAGGGAAGGATTTTAAGAAGGATTTCCTATGACTACTCGCTATCTGCTCGATACCAATATCTGCATTTATATCGCCAAATATAATCCTCCGTCTGTCCGTGAACGCTTCGCACAGCACTCTGCTAATGAACTAGCGATGTCGGTTATCACCTTCGGTGAGTTGCGCTTCGGTGCTGAAAAAAGCCATGCAAAGGAACAGGCAATAGCGGTTATTGATGACCTTGCTAGCTTGATGAGTGTTGAAGAGCTTGGTGAAGAGGTGGCCGAGCACTATGGTGATATCCGCGCAAGGCTACAAAATTCTGGCCAGATCATCGGCAACAATGATTTATGGCTCGCAGCCCATGCCCGCTCACAAGATTGGATATTGGTCACCAATAATGAAAAGGAATTTTTGCGAGTGGATGGATTGAGGGTGGAGAATTGGGTGTAGTTGCACTTAATTATTTAAATACCGCTGCTGCTGTGCGATTCACTTAACCCACGATAAATTTACAGTTTTGTTTAAAAGTTTTCCTGATTAAAACCGCAATTCCCGCCGCACCATAAAATTGCACCAAAAACACCACGCTGAACACCAGCAAACTGGTTGCTAAACCGGCGACCGGGAAAAACGGTTTTATTGCCTCCAGCGCCACCAGATTTTCCAGCGCAATCGTCAGCAGTGGATGGATAAAAAAGATCGGGAAACTCAATTCCGCCAGCCAGCATAGGTGCTGCTGTAACCAGGGGCGGATATGACGGCAAAGTGCGAGCATGGCGACGCAGCCGAACAGGATTTGGATAAATTGCAAATCCCAGCCTTCATAGGTAAATGCAGCTTTGTGATAGTTGCCGACGTGAACCAAAACGTAGGTTTGCACCAGCGCGGTGGTGGCGATAATAAACAAACTCATACTGAGCAATAGCCAGTGCCAGCGGCG
>NZ_JBRFPI010000414.1:0-3758 GCF_053579595.1 Cellvibrio sp. | reverse complement strand
TGAGGATTACGGCCAAACCGGGCAAATGCTTGCGGCATTACTCGGTATAGGTGTCGGGACTTTTGCTTCGGCAATTCAACTCAATGGCGATCAAGTCGTCGTTACACGTGAAGTGGATAAAGGAACGCAAACCCTCTCGCTAAAACTTCCTGCAGTTGTTACATCAGATTTACGTTTGAACGAACCGCGCTTTATCAAATTGCCCAATCTGATGATGGCCAAAAAAAAGGTAATCGAAACCATCGCAGTGAGCGAACTGGATGTCGATCTTTCGCCACGTTTTAACGTAATCAGTGCGCGCGAGCCACAACAAAAACCCGGTGCAATTCAATTGGCCAGTGTGCAGGAATTGGTTGCGAAATTGCGTCAAGCGGAGGTGTTGCAATGAGTGTATTAGTGTTGGCAGAAAGCGAAGGCAATCAATTAAAGCCATCCACCTATCAAGCGGTTGCCGCCGCTGCGGCTTGGCATTTGCCGATAGATTTACTGGTGTATGGTGATGATGTAGGAATTGTTGCAGCAGAAGCAAAACAATTGGCTGGTGTGCGTCGCGTACTGGTCGCGCAAGCGGCGCACTTTCAACATCCACTAGTGGAAGATGTGCAGGATTTGGTTTTAAGCATCGCTAAGCAATATAACCACATCCTAAGTGCACATAGTGTGTTCGGTAAAAGTGTATTGCCGGGTATTGCAGCACGTTTGGATATCGCACCCATCACCGATGTCATTGAAATTCAGGCGCCCTCAACTTATGTGCGCCCCGGTTACGCGGGAAATATTTTATCCACCATTGAAAATTACGAGCCAGTACAAGTTATCACTGTGCGTGCTACTGCATTTCGTGCGATCACTCGCGGTGGTAATGCAGAAATTATTTCTATTGATGTGCCGCCAGCGCGCGGAATCAGTCAATGGATTAGTGAGCAACTGACCCATTCCGAGCGCCCTGAATTAAATTCGGCGCGGGTTGTTATCGCCGGTGGCCGCAGTTTGGGCGAAGAATTCAATGCGCTGTTAGACCCTATCGCCGTGCAGTTAGATGCAGCAATTGGTGCAACACGCGCGTGTGTTGATGCAGGATTTGCCGCGAATGATTTACAGGTGGGGCAGACGGGCACGATTATCGCGCCTGAGTTATATATCGCAGTGGGGATTTCAGGTGCAATGCAACACCTTGCGGGTGTTAAAGACAGCAAAATAATTGTGGCCATTAATCATGATCCAGACGCACCTATTTTTAAACATGCCGACTATGGTTTGGTGGCAGATTTATTTACGGCCTTGCCCGAATTGAACTCGGCGTTACAACAAAACTAACTATTCGATGGTAGGAATTTTTTAATGAGCGCATTTAATACGCAAAAGGTTTTGTCGGTTACTCACTGGAACGATAGTTTGTTTAGTTTTACTACCACCCGAGATGAATCATTCCGTTTTGAGAATGGTCAGTTTGTGATGATTGGTTTGCAAGTAAATGGTAAACCGCTGCTGCGAGCTTATAGTATCGCCAGTCCCAATTACGCCGAGCATTTGGAATTCTTTAGTATTAAGGTTCCCAATGGCCCACTTACATCGCGCCTGCAAAATATCAAAGTGGGTGATGATATTTTGGTTGGACGTAAGCCAACAGGAACTTTGTTGTTGTCGGATTTAAAGCCTGGCAGGAATTTATATTTTTTATCGACAGGAACTGGTCTTGCTCCCTTTATCACTCTTATTCAAGATCCGGAAGCCTACGAGAAGTTTGAAAAAATTATTCTTGTGCACGGTGTGCGCAAAGTAGATGACCTTGCCTACCGCGATTTCATCACCAAAGAATTACCGAACAATGAATTTTTAGGTGATGATGTAAAGCAAAAATTAATTTATTACCCGACCGTCACACGCGAAGCGTTTGAAAATGAAGGTCGCTTGACCGATTTATTGGCTAGCGGAAAATTGTTGGCGGATATTGGTTTGCCGCCGCTGAACCCGGACGCTGATCGTGCAATGCTCTGTGGTAGCCCAGGCATGCTGGATGATACCTGTGCGTTGTTGGATGGTGCAGGTTTGCAAGTGTCACCGCGTATTGGTATTGCGGGCGATTATGTTATTGAGCGTGCGTTTGTTGAAAAATAGCTTCCTCCCTTGATACAGCTCGGATTAAGCAGCGCTGTAATACCGTGTTATTCCTTCCTGTCTTCTCTGTGTGTTTAGATGCCAGTGTGTTGTCGCCCTGGCTATTGAGTTCAATGCCTGTGGTGGTGTTTCAACCTGAGGTATTGATCTATGTCGCCGCTTCCCAATAAAAACCGCCTCTATGAAGCCCTTGGGCAGATAGTCGTGTCTTTCAAAACTTTAGAGCAGGGCATTGATGGCCTTATTTTGGCCTGCATGAAATCGCCAGCTACCCAAGGCAAAACCATTCTTATCGACCAAATACCCTTTCCACAACGGGTCAATAGCATGAGTGAGCTGGTTCGGGAATTGCACCGTGAATATGAGTTGGGAGCGTTAAACCAAACTTTAGCGGCGTTAGTGGAGCGTTGTGTTAGCTGTGAGCAGCAACGCAATAATTGGATACGCTCTTACTGGGTGCCGGAAGTAGAAAGCGCCATTGGTACAGTGATGCGCTTGCGGCGTTCGGCCGACAGTGCGGGGGTTAGGTTGGAGCCAGTAGACATTGTTGAATTGGAAAACTTTATTGTCGTACTCAACGCAACACTTGCTTATCTATATGGATTCCATCAAAAACTCGCGGCAAATTTCAAACGCATCGAGGGTATTCAAGCACTGGAATCTTTGCTGAGAATACCCCGCTTAGTGAAGGACTAATCCCGCTGAAATACATTTTGTCGCCAGATGATGCCGAGCGTAAATCGCGCTGCGTCATCGGGCAGGCTGCGATCATCGATCACTTCGGCGCGCAGGCCAATATTGGGTTTCCATTGCCACAACCATGCGGCAGAAAGGCGCTCGGGATTATGTCCGTTAGTGGATAACCCCGAGTCCAAGGTGAGAGCCGGTGCGCCTGCGCCCTCCAAATAATTATCAACCTGCAATTGTTCTACGCGCAGGGCGAGGGTGTGTGTTCGCCAATGCACTGCAGGTTGAATCCAAAAGCCTTGCGCTTCACTCACTATATCGGCAACACGCTGATTATTTTGTAAAAATCCTTCAGCATCTGCCGTGCTCCATTCTCCACTCAAACCCAGCGCCCAGTCGGGTGTGATTGACCAGTGAATGCTCGTGTGAAGCCCCTGTAAATCAGTCGTGCCAGTGAAACCCACTGATGGAAAAACGGGGGCGGTATTTGAGCTGTGAGTGTGGTCTGCACTGTAGCGATGATCGATGCGATTTTCGGCCTCTGCGCGCATCGCCCACACACCCAAGGTGGCGATGATGGTGTCGTGGTGCAGATCGTAGCGGATAAAAATATCATTATTGCCGCCGGAATCTGTCGCCGTTGCCGGAAATGCCTGACCACGCCAGTGTTCGATGCCACCACTAAATCCCCAATCCGATTGCAATAAAATGCGCGCGCCCTGATCGTGAAAATCGCGGCCAAAAAAAGTATCCAGTATCAACGATGCTTCGCTGAATGTTCGCGTTGAAGGATGCTCTGTCATGGCTGGCGAAAAAAGCGCAGACATTTTTCCGGCTTCGGCAGCCATACACAATCTATCGCAATCACTGCGCCAGCCTAAATAGGCATGTTGAACTTCGACTGCATCGCCATGATCACTGCCTTTACCGCCACCGTGAATGCTGACTTTGGC
>NZ_JBRFPI010000413.1:0-3760 GCF_053579595.1 Cellvibrio sp. | reverse complement strand
GCACGTTATATTCACGACCATTCATCGCGCCGTAACCAACCGTTTATTGCGATCAACTGCGCTGCTATTCCAGAAAATATGTTGGAAGCCATGTTGTTCGGCCATGAAAAAGGTGCCTACACCGGCGCGCACACCAGCAGCCCCGGTAAATTTGAGCAAGCAAACGGCGGCACATTATTGCTCGATGAAATTTCCGAAATGGATATTGGTTTGCAAGCAAAATTATTGCGCGTATTGCAGGAGCGCGAAGTAGAGCGCTTGGGTGGTCGCAAGACCATTAAATTAAATGTGCGTGTGATTGCCACATCCAACCGCAATATGCGCAGCGATGTTGTCGCCGGAAAATTCCGTGAAGACTTGTACTACCGCTTGAGCGTATTGCCACTGCAATGGGCACCGCTGCGCGACCGTGTGGAAGATATTATTCCACTCGCGGAAAAAATCTTGCAAAAACACGCACAAAAACAAAATCGCCGCGGCGTCAGTTTATCGGCATCTGCACAGCAAATGCTGCTCGCCTATCCATGGCCAGGTAATGTGCGCGAGCTGGATAATATTATGCAGCGCGCGTTAATTTTGCAGGAAGGCAAATCCATCCAGGCGGATGATTTGGGCTTGGGCGCAAACGGCCCATACTCACAAAGCCCTGCGCACTACAGCCAAAAACCGAATTTGTTAGAGGCCGCGCAAGCTGTTAATCCCGGAACCGATTTTGATTCCAACGGCGAATCATCTTTTGCTGCACAAGCCTACGCCCGCGCCAGCCAATTTCCTGTCGGCGGAATCGCTGATAATATCGCGCTGGTAAGCAACCAACCTGTGCATCATTCATCGCTAAATAACCCGGCGCTGGGCAATGACCTTAAACAGCGCGAATACGAAATCATCATGAACACCCTGCGCAACGAACGCGGCAGCCGCAAAAATACCGCGGAACGTTTGGGCATTAGCGCGCGTACCCTGCGCTATAAAATCGCGCGCTTGCGTGAAGAGGGGTATGAGATTACGGAGTAATACGCCCATTTCGGCAATCGCCGTGTATATGGCTAGCGAAATATTGAGCTGATAACAACGAATAAAGGCGGTTGAAAAACCGCCTTTATTTTTTTGCATTCGCCAGAAGACACTAAAACAGCCAATCTGGATGAGGGCTGGGCTGTCCACGCAGGCACGGTAATGGCCTGTAATTCCAGCTGGCGCTAAATGCTGCAATAGTCTTTACTTGTTTCTATTGCCAGGATGAGCCGTGTCGGCTCGCGGGCATACTGGGTGTCTTCCTTTCTTTAACATGGATAAACGGAATGCGTTTTCTTGATTTATTTAATTTTTGAGGGGTGGTTTTGTGCTCAAAGCGGAAGTTGGGTCTTAAAACACACACCTCCACTATCTATTAACGCAATAAAGCGCAGCTGAACTTTCCATTGTCTGAATCAATAAGCACCAAAAAAACTGGATTATTAATAAGCTTAAAAGGACAGCTGATCTAGAGATTCAACTTAAGTGGTGAAGTATTACTATTAAAATTTTCATTTTAAATTATTAGTGGGTTTGCTCTCACAAAAGATCCTTGCTTCGCATTTTATCAGTTAAGTGAATACAATTAAATTCTCACCTACGCACGTGAACAGCGAAAAATAAAGATCATACATATGACACAAATAATTTTAGTGCTTAAGCATCAATATATTTTGATGGCATCAGACAGGCGATTAACAAGCTTAGATGAGAAAAAAGGCATTGGCAAAGTGCTAACGGATGAGGAATGCAAGTTGGTAGCGCTGTGTGATCACTCTGCAATAAGCTTTACAGGTCTAGCTTGTCTAGATGGGATGCCCACTCATATATGGATAGCATCTATTTTAAAAAAATATTTATGCATGGATGGATTTGTTGCTTCTGACATCATTCGTCATGAAGCAAGTGTTGCGCTAAAAAAAATTAAAGTCAGTAACAAAATTAAACATTGTACTTTTTTAGTAACAGGATATCAAGAAATGAAAAATGGAGATATTTTCCCTTATTGCATAAGAATCTCAAATGCTTATAGCAGCAATGATGGATCATATTTAAGGGAGGCCAGCGAGCAATTTACAATTATTCCATATGTGTTGCCGAAAAATGAGGACTCAATAATAGCAGTTATTGGTCAACCGTTAGACCGCTCACAAAGCCGAAGATTGGAAAAAAATTTGGGGAAAGTGGAAAAGCATGGAAACTCAGCAGTTGCAACATTGAGGCTTTTAAAGGATGAGATAATTGTATCAAGTAATATGAAAATGACTGTAGGGAAAAAAATTCTTGGATTATGCATAACCAAAAAATCTGTCGAACTTTCTCGTCACCGAGAACATTCATTCTTGGTAGGAGGTCTGCCTATAAATTCGGAAATGTCAATGTTTACATATTTTGAAGAAGGGTATAACAACATGATTCAATATGGCCCAACTTATGTATGTGGAAATAGTGCATCAACCGATTTGACCGTCAAGAACACAGAATCCACCATCTCGGTAAGCATGAGAGTCCTATAATAATTTAATATTAGCTCCCGCTCTTGGTCGATAACACCAGTTTAGTTTTAAGATGTTGCTGCACAAGGTGGTTAAGTAGGATTAGTATTAATCTGTCCGTCAATCTACGGCTTTGGCTTTGAAGAAACCGTTATAAGGTAAGAGCATGAACGAAGAATTTGATCTTCATAATAGATGGCTCAGAGGGGATCAGCTGACTGGAGTGCGCTTCACGATGAATGATTATGTCGAAGTGCGTTCAGGGCAGCACATTGGGGAATCCGGTTCAGTTGTGTCGGTAATTAAATTTGAACCTAATGCATCGTACATTGTGGAAACCGAATCAGGAAAGGATATAGAGGTAAGCGAAGAAGAAATTGAAATTGCAAACTCATGGCAATCAATTTAAGTCCGCTCCCTTGAGCCGTCTGATACTTGTAAGCGCGCGTGGTTTATTCTGGCGTAGGTAATCCATGAACTTAAAAATTAGTTATAAACTTACCGGGTTGGGATGGTCTGAGTGTGAGCTCTCAGATGGAAAGTCATCTTGTATTATTACTGCTTCCTACCTAAGTGATGCTCTTGGGAGCATGGTATTAGCAGCAACCGCAATTGCTTCAAGCTTTAGCAGGGCATCTTTTAGCTTTGACGAGGAGCCTGGTGAGTATCGCTGGGTGATATCAAGTCCGCGATTAAACGAAATTGAATTATCTATTCTTGGTTTCTCGGAGCTATGGGGTGGGCAGCCTGATTCAGACGGAGAACTTATTTTTAACACTCGCTGCTTGCCTGTAACATTTGCAACCGCCGTTCTTGAATGCGCAACTGAAGTTTTAAACACTCATGGGATCGATGGATACGAAAAAAAATGGGCGGAGCATAAGTTTCCCTTAACTCAGTTTCAAGAACTGAAACGGTTGGTAGAAAAACTAAATTATTATTGATGGGCCACAGTAGAAACTCATTCGGACAGATGGCGTCTGCATCGCTTTTTTTCAAAAAATTCAACTGTTTCAAAGTCTGTTTTTGGCGAATTCGGAAACCTACCCAAAGTGAAAATTTATTTTACTTTGGATAAAGGCTTTTGTGCAGAAAATTAGCTTACTAGAACTTTTTTATACGCGTACTCCACAACAAACAACTCCCAAGTGCACAAAACCAGACGGTAATAACTAACACAAATAGACTCATCCCTCTCACATTCAAATGCCACTTTCCAGTAGCTATTATGAACAAGCTGATTGTGCCGA
>NZ_JBRFPI010000412.1:0-3782 GCF_053579595.1 Cellvibrio sp. | reverse complement strand
TTCCACCCTATATTGCTCGCTGAGTAGTTGCCGCTAAGCCGCGCATTCCACGCATTGCTCACGGTGTTTTTGCTGTACGCCCAATTCACTTGCCAACCATTAATGGTTGCGGTGCTGTCATTGGTAACGCGGATGGCAGCGGTAAAACCGCTGCCCCAGGAGTTAGTGACGGTATAGCTACAGCCTGCAGAAACGGCATTGCCCCAAGTTGCGGTCATCAACCCCAACCCGAGCATAGTCGCCAAGCGATAGCCTTTTGC
The DNA here is from genome assembly GCF_053579595.1 of Cellvibrio sp. Lineage (NCBI taxonomy): Bacteria > Pseudomonadati > Pseudomonadota > Gammaproteobacteria > Cellvibrionales > Cellvibrionaceae > Cellvibrio > Cellvibrio sp. The sequence goes on along the minus strand of NZ_JBRFPI010000412.1, from coordinate 3,522 downwards.
TTTGTGGTTAAGCATAAGGAAGTCCTCAGGGAATAAAAATTTTATAGTTTTACAGCTGTATTAGCTTCGCTAACCAACTATGGAGTTGGTGACATCAGGAAGGGATTGACCGGATTTGCTGCCTGTTGCTATTCATTTATATGAAATTATTTTTATATGTGAATGAGTCAACAGCTTGCATACTAGTGTCGCATAAGGGCTGCATGCAAGGGATTAAAGTGCCAGTTGGCGCTGCAATTAATAAAATAAGATTTAATACCGTGCGTGAAGTGATCCACTTGGCGCTTTGGGGTTGTACTATGACGCTTTCCCAAACCTTGCGCGCGAACGCATACTGACCACTACTAATTCTGCCGACATGGTGAATGTTTGCGGATAAAAAAATGATTGATGGAGAAAATGATTAGTGAAAATGAAAATAATATTGGGCTTGTTGTGTTTAACACCCCTGATCAGTTTTGCCGACGTCTGCAAAACCACCAAGCCAATCAACACAGATCCTTACATTGCCGACATCGGCACCCGTAAAGTGACATTTCTTGCAGTCGATTTTAAAAGTAATCATTGTTGGGCGATCAACGAGGCGGGCTTAACCCAGCGGCATGGTCCTTATTCCAGCTTTAAAATTCCCCACACATTGATTGCGCTTGAAACTGGCGCAATCAAGTCGATTGATGAGCGTATCGAATGGGATCAGCAAAAATATCCCGCTCAAGATTTTTGGCCTGCAACCTGGAAGCAATCGCACACACTGGCATCGGCCTTTAAACATTCAGCAGTCTGGTATTACAAAGCCTTAGTGCCGCGTGTAAAACCTGCAGACTATAAAAAATGGTTAGCAACATTTCATTACGGCAACCAAACATTTACTCCCGGCAGCAATGAGTTTTGGTTGAATAATGAATTACAAATTTCGCCCGCGGAACAAGTGGAATTTATTGCTTGCGTGTTAAAAAATCGCTGTGGTGTTAAGGCCAATCATTTTGCCATTTTTGAATCTGCAGCATTGCAAGAAACCAAAAATAATCTAACGCTCTACGCCAAAACCGGTTCTGGCCCGATTGATCCCAATAATAATGATGGCGCGTTTGAGGGCTGGTACGTGGGTTATATTAAAGATGCAACCGGGAAACCCGTCGCGGCATTTGCGCTTTATATGGAGGCGGAAAGTTATTCAGCGTTGAAGGATTATCGTAAGGTGTTTTCGTTGAGATTACTAAGCGACTTAACATTGTGGAGTGATTAATAAAACGAGCTGATACAGCAGAATCCGTTCTGCTCTATCAAGAAAAAACTAGTGTTTCCCTATCTGACTTTCCTTCAACCACTGCATAGGCGATACCCCGCATTGCGATTTAAATGCGCGCGAAAGTGCCGCTTCGCTGCTGTATCCGGCTTCTTCTGCAATTAATCGCAGCGGTTGGCCTTTCTTCAACCATTTCTGCACCAGGCCAATGCGCCACCGCTGTAAATAATTCGCGGGAGTATCGCCCACGGCATCGCGGAATTGATTGGAGAAAACACTGCGGGACATTCCTGCGATTTTCGCCAGCCGTTCAACCGACCAATCTTCTTGCGGTTTTTCATGCATCGCCACTATCGCGCGCCGCAATTGCGTGTGCGCGAGGCCAGCTAACAATCCCAACTGCGGGTTATCGCTTTCCATCAGCCCGCGCAATAACTGAACCAATATCACTTCAAATAAACGGTCGAGTACTGTCTGTCTTCCGCAATAGTTTGCCTCTGCTTCTGCGAAGAGGAGCGAGAGCAGGGCGACGCTGTGGGGCATTTGCGCGAGCGGAATGCAGATGCACGGGGGCAGCGCATTGAGCAGCGGGTTGGCCGATCCACCTTCAAACAAAATATTTGCGCAAACAAAGTCGGCGCCATGTTCGCTGTCGGTCACAAAACTGTGGGGTGTCGGGCGCGGATAAAACAGCAGGCTCGGTTCCTCAAGCTCATGGGCTTTGGTATTCCCATGCCACACCTCCGCCTTTCCCTTCCTTAATAAATGCAACTGCCCATAGGGTTTGCTGCCATCCAGCGTGTTAATGCCGCACAGCGGGCCGGTTTGGAAGGTTTGGGCGCTTATCGAGAAGTGCCCTAGAAGTGCTGCCAGGCGATCAACCATAAAAATACGATATGTTAAGAATTGAAGATTAATTGTATCAATTCGTGTCGATAAGTCCAGCACAATGCTCCTCGTCAACAGCAACAAACAAACCTCAACCAACAAACCTCAACCAATATCCAAACAGGAATGCAGATTATGAAACCTTCACAAATTCTCTATACCGCTAACGTAGTTTCAACCGGTGGCCGCGAAGGCCGTTCAGAGTCCAATGACGGCGCCTTGTCAGTACAACTTTCCACACCTAAAGCGCTCGGCGGTGCCGGCGGTTCAGGTACCAACCCCGAGCAATTGTTCGCAGCCGGTTACTCAGCCTGCTTTTTAGGTGCACTCAAATTTGTAGCTGGCCAGGCGCGGGTACAAATACCGGCCAGCGCACAAATCGCAGCAGAAGTAGGCATAGGTCCAATCCCAACCGGTTTTGCACTGCGCGTTAAATTGGAAATTTCTCTGCCTGGTTTGCCATTGGCGCAAGCACAAGAGCTGGTTGAAAAAGCGCATCAGGTTTGCCCGTACTCGAATGCAACACGCGGCAATATCGATGTCGAGTTGGTTGTTATCGAGCAATAAATTCACCCACTTTCTTTTCTGTTTTGAAACTTGCGAATTATTTTGGAGATTAATCATGAAAAAATTTATGCACATACTCAGCGCCTTTGTAATCACCACCGCAACATCTTTTGTAACGCTGCATGCACAGGCCGCCGATAAAATCGAACACACCGCAAGCACAGTGACCACCCGCGATGGCGTGCAAATTTATTACAAAGATTGGGGTCCAAAAAATGGCCAAGTGGTGATGTTCAGCCACGGCTGGCCGCTGAGTTCCGATAGCTGGGAATCACAAATGCAATTCCTGGCAGAAAAAGGTTATCGCGTAGTTGCGCATGACCGCCGTGGTCACGGCCGCTCCAGTCAGCCATGGGATGGTAACGATATGGATCAATACGCCGATGATTTGGCCGATGTGATTAGCGCGCTTAAAGTTGATGATGTCACGCTGGTAGGATTCTCCACCGGCGGCGGCGAGGTGGCTCGCTATATTGGTCGCCACGGAACCAAACAAGTTAAAAAAGCTGTACTGGTTAGCGCCGTACCGCCCATTATGTTGAAGACCGAAAGCAATCCGAACGGATTACCGATTTCAGTTTTTGATGGCTTACGCAAAGCATCAAACGACAATCGCTCACAATTATATTTGGATATCGCCTCTGGCCCGTTTTTCGGTTTTAATCGCCCGGGCGTAAAACCTTCAGCAGGTTTGATCCAATCTTTCTGGAGACAAGGCATGTTGGCCGGTGCAAAAAATACTTACGACTCTATCGCCGCATTTTCTGCAACTGACTTCCGAGGTGACCTGACTAAATTTGATGTGCCGACCTTGGTAATCC
>NZ_JBRFPI010000411.1:0-3797 GCF_053579595.1 Cellvibrio sp. | reverse complement strand
AAGAACACGCTGGAAATTGAATACCAGCGCCCCTATGCGACAGCGGGAGATGGCTTGCATCGCTTTAAAGATCCTGCGACGGGTAGGGTTTACCTTTACAGCAATTGCGAGCCTTACAATGCCAATAAAATGTATCCGCATTTTGATCAGCCGGATATGAAGGCGACTTATAAATTGCAAGTCACTGCACCTGCCGATTGGCAAGTTATCTCGGCTCTGCGCGAGCAAAACATTACCCGCAGTGGTGCGCAACAAGTGTGGAGTTTTCCGCAGACTGCACGCATTCCTTCCTATATTTTTCCGCTTCACGCCGGCCCTTACCGCGTGTGGGAAGATAACTCTGGCAGCGTGCCCCTGCGCTTGTTTGCCCGCCAGGAATTGGCGCAGTACGTCAATCCGCAGGAATGGTTTTTATTTACGCAACAAAGTTTTGGATTTTTCAATCAGTATTTTGAACAGCCTTATCCCTTCCTAAAATACGACCAATTGGTAGTGCCGGATTTTAATAGCAGTGCCATGGAAAATTTGGGTGCAGTAACCTTTAACGAATTCTTTATTAGTCGCGGTGTAAAAACCCGCGTGGAACGCATGCGCCACGGCAATGTTATTGCCCACGAAATGGCGCATATGTGGTTTGGCAATTTGGTCACTATGGAGTGGTGGAATGGTTTGTGGTTGAACGAAAGTTTCGCGACTTATATGGCCTATTTGCAGCAAGCCAAAGCGAGTGAATTTGGCGCAAGTGTGTGGGATATTTTTTATTCCAACTACAAGCAGTTGGCCTACACCATGGACCAACAAGTTATTACTCATCCGATTGAGTTACCTGTGCTGAATACAGCAGAGGCGTTTACCAATTTTGATGCTATCACCTACGGCAAGGGTGCATCAGTATTAAAACAACTGGCACAGTTGGTGGGTGAAGAAAATTTCCGCCAAGGTGTCGCCAGTTATTTAAAAAAATACGCGTATCAAAATACGCAGCAAGATGATTTTATCAATGAGATTGCGCGTGCATCGGGAAGGGATTTATCCAATTGGAGCAACACTTGGTTAGCGCAGGCGGGATTAAATAAAATCCAGGTGCAATATCAATGCGATGCTACCAATACTTCCATTACTTCGCTGAGCCTCCAACAATCTTCACCAGTTGATTTGCCTGTATTGCGCGAGCAGCGGGTGCAGCTAGGTTTTTACAAAATCCATGCGGGCAAGGCGCAGTTAGTTAAACGCTTGCCTGTTACTTACAAAGGTGCGATGACAGCGGTTGCCGAGGCAAAAGGCTTGGCTTGCCCGGATCTGGTTTTTGCTAATCTGGATGATTGGGGTTATGTGCGGGTGGAGCTGGATCAAAAATCCCTGCAAGTGGTGCGTGAACATATCCATTTGTTTGATGCGAGTTTGCGCATTATGCTCTGGCAAAATCTGTGGGATGAAGTGATGGATGCGCGCCTTCCGCTCACAGATTATCTATCACTCGCGCAGCGTCACAGTGCGCAGGAGTCGCAGGTGGAAGTTGTGGCAGCGATCACCGCCAAATTAAAACTAGCACGCGATTATTTGCAGTTAATGAACGCACCAGATAAATCTCTCGCCAGCGCACAGCTGCAATTGGAGCAATTTACTTTTGCCAATATGCATTCCGCTGCCGCAGGTTCTGATGTGCAAAAATTATGGTTCGATAGTTATGTGTATTCTGCTTCCAGTAGCGAAGCTTTGGCCTGGATGCGCGCGCAATTGACGGGTGAGAAAAAACTCTCCGGTTTGGTATTAGATCAGGATCGTCGCTGGGCTTTGCTAGTGCGCTTGAATCAATACGAATATAAGGATTATATGGCGCTGACTGCCGCCGAGCAGAAAAAAGATGGTTCGGATATGGGTGTGCAAATGGCACTGGCGAGTGAAGCGGTGCGCCCGCAGGCTGGTGTTAAAGAACGATGGTTGAACAACATTATCGCTCCTGAGCAAGAATATAAACTGGCCACTATGCGGTTGGTGATGGCCAATTATTTACCATTTTCACAGCCGCAACTGCGCCGTGCTTATGTGCCCAAATTATTGGCTGCCTTGCCAGAGATGAGTAAAAATCGCTATGAGCGTTTTATGGCAGGTTTTTTCCGGGGAATATTTTTGCGCAGTTGTAGCGATGAATCGGTTGCACTGCTGACTAATGCACGCGATCAGTCACAGCAATTGCATCCGCTGACGTATCGGATGCTGCGTGTGGAAGTGCAGGAAGATGAGCGCTGCGTGGCGATGAAAAAATTGCTTTAAATCCCTCCCGGCCTCCCTTTACAAAGGGAGGAGATGATTCCCCCCATCTTTGGCAAAGAGGGGGCTGGGGGAGATTAGGCTTGCGATACCGGCGTAGTCGGGTGGTTGCCCCACTCAGCCCAGGAGCCGTGATAGCCGCGAATATTTAATCCCACTGCTTTGCCTACTAAATAGGTAAAGCCGGAGCGATGATGGCTTTGGCAGTGAGTGACGATTCGTTTGTCCGCGGTTAAACCGAGTGATGCCAAATACTCGCGCGCATCGGTACGGATGCGCAAAGCATTATTGCGATCCATTAAATTCGTCCACTCGCAATTAATCGCACCAGGAATATGGCCATTTTTTTGTGCAGTGATACGCTCGCCGGTAAATTCTGCCGGACTGCGTGCATCCCACACCACAAAATCGGCGCGATCCAATTCGCCCAGAATATCAGTAACTTCAATCACCACGATCGGGTCGATTTTTAAATCAACTTTTGTGGGTGTGAGCACGGGAATTTCTTTGGTGAGTGATTGGCCCGATGCAAGCCACGCGTGCAAACCACCATTCAAATAGGAATAGTGTTTGTGACCGATGGCATCGAGTGTCCAGATCATTCTGCCCGCCCAGCCGCCGCCTTCATCGTCGTATACAACTACGTGAGTGTCGGGTGTTAAACCCAAAAAGGAAAATACCCTATTGAGTGTTTCAATCGGCGCGATCTTGCCTGGCACCGGTGGTTGGCCGCTGAGGATTTTATGCGGCGGTACGTGAATCGCGCCGTCGATGTGGCCTTGCAAATAAGTCTGCTCGGCGCACATATCAATAATTAATAATTTGCTGGTGGGTTGTGCCAAAAGTGCAGCGAGTTGCGTGGGCTCAATCACAAAGGGAAGTGCCATGGATTTACTCCTTTATAAAATTTAAAAATAAAATCAAGACCGATGCTGCTTGTTACTAATTAACTCTCATTGAGCGTACGCAAAATATAACGGTACGAATCCATACGTGTTGCACTGATTGTGCCATCATCCAGTGCTTTTAAAATCGCGCAGCCGGGTTCATGGCGATGGGAGCAATCGCGGAATTTACAGTGGCCGATAAAGGGTTTGAATTCAATAAACCCTTCCAGCACATCGGCTTCTTCCATATGCCACAAACCAAATTCGCGGATACCGGGTGAATCGATCAAATGACCGCCGCCGGGGAAGTGCAAAAGTGTGGCGCTGGTAGTGGTGTGAGTGCCCTGTTGTCGTTCGGACAAATCGCCCACGCGCAAGTTCGATTCGGGCAAGAGCGCATTCACCAATGAGGATTTACCCACGCCCGATTGCCCGACAAATACACTGGTGTAATCGGCAAGGTATTCACGCAATTCATCCAACCCGGTTTCGGTTTTGGTGGATACCATCAATACCGTGTAACCCAGCTTGCGATAAGTGGTTTCCAGATAGGCGACTTTTTCGCGCGTGGTGTCATCAATGCGGTCGGTTTTGTTGATCACCAATACCGGCTCGATGTCGATGGCATTGGCTGCGACC
>NZ_JBRFPI010000410.1:0-3800 GCF_053579595.1 Cellvibrio sp. | reverse complement strand
AAAGGGTTTTTCTGGCTGGCATCGCGCCCGCAATGGGCAGGCCAGTGGAGCCAGGCGGGCGGCATCGCGCAACACGGCGCGGCCGGAATGTTCTGGAAGGCCATTCCTAAAGAGCGCTGGCCAGAAGATGAAGAACATGTGAATTACATTATGGATAAATGGGTAGAGCCCTTCGGCGATATGCGTCAGGAGCTGGTGTTTATTGGTCAAAATCTGGATAAAGAATTTGTTACCGCGCAGCTTGATAAATGTTTGCTCAGCGAAGAGGACGTATTAAAAGGCCAGGAGTATTGGAAAACATTACCTGATCCATTTCCCACCTGGACGCAAGGTCACGCGCACTGACACATGTACTGAAAGCAGAACTGAATTTACGCCCCTTGGCTAACTTTTGATTATTGTGGAATCACGTTGATGTTGTTATTTGCTTGTCCATTATTTGCTAAACGATCACTTATTGCCCTTGCCTGCGGCATCTCTGCGCCAATGCTTTTTATGTCACAAGCATTGTTCGCCGCCGCGCCCGAAGAAATTGAAGAGGTTTTGGTAACCAGTCACCAGGCCTATCGCGGCAATGTGCCATCGGCCGAATTGCCGCAAGCAATTCAGGTGATCGATCAATCGGTGTTTGCCGATCGTGCGATCAACCGTTTTCAGGATGTACTCGATTATTCCGCCGGCATCTCGCGCCAGAATGATGGTGGTGGATTGTGGGACAGTTTTTCGCTGCGCGGTTTTCCTGGCAACGAAAATATGCCCTCGAATTATTTAATTAATGGCTTTAACGCCGGGCGCGGTTTCAGTGGTCATCGCGATACCTCTAATATCGAACAAGTGGAAATATTAAAAGGCCCCGGTTCCGCACTTTATGGGCGCAGTGAACCCGGCGGAACCATTAATATCATCACGCGCAAGCCAGAGTTTACTCAAGAAGGTTATGTAAAAATGACCGGCGGTAGTTTTGATCAATACCGTTTGGAGGGCGATTACACCAATGGTGTGAGCGACAAACTCGCGTTGCGTATTAATGGCGCCGTGCAGGATTTTAAAAGTTATCGCGATTATGTGGAAAGCGATAAACAAGTAGTCACACCTTCGCTCAAATACCTGTTTGATAACAACGCATCACTGTTGTATGAGGCCGAGTATCTCAAACAAGATCAATTATTTGATCGCGGTTATGTTGTATTGAATAATGATTTTGAAACCGTGCCACGCAGTCGCTACCTGGGTGAACCGGGCGATGGGCTTACACGCATTTCGGCCACCGGCCATCAACTCACTTATCAACAAACCCTTGCGAATGATTGGACATTTACATCGGGTATTGGTTATCGCGAATCGGAATTAAATGGTTTTTCATCCGATGCAGAATTGGCGCGCGGGCGCCAATCATTGTATGACGGCACTGGCCTGCTCACTCGCCAACGCCGCTATCGCGATTACGACTCGGAGGATTTAAGTGTGCGCGCTGAAGTGAGCGGCAGCCTTGCCACGGGTTTGCTCACGCACAATCTGATGTTGGGTGTCGATGCTTATGATTATGATTTATTTACGCTCCTTGGCCGCTATCGTGGACCTAAAGGCAGCTATGTATTGGATATCTATAACCCGCAATATGGTGTTGCACAGCCGGGTACTGTGAACCCGCTTTATGCTAATCAGGAAACGCAAAAAGCGGTAGGTATTTATCTGCAAGATCAAGTGGAATTATCAAGCCGCTGGCGCGCTTTGCTCGGTGCGCGGGTGGATGATTACGAACAAAAAATTCATGAACAAATCGCCAACAAATTTAATGCTGCTGAGGATTCGCGTGTATCACCGCGCGCAGGATTGGTATTTTTAGCGGCACCCTGGCTGAATATCTACACAAGCTATTCAGAAGGCTTTGTGCCGCAAAGTGGAACCGATGCCTATGGCAGCGCTTTTGATCCGGAAGAGAGCAAGTCGGTTGAGTTGGGAGCAAAACTTTTTTGGCAAGATTGGCAAATTACCGCTGCGGTTTTTGATGCAGAAAAAACCAATATGCTAACGACCGATCCGGTCAATGCCGGATTTTCTGCTGCACTTGGCAAAGCGGGCTCGACCGGTTTCGAATTGGATACGACCGGAAATATTACCGATGATCTGAGCATGATTCTTTCTTATGCGTATTTGGATACTCGCTCGCTTACCGACAGCGTTAATATTGATTGGGGTGTACTGGTGCCAGAGGGCAGCCCGCTGGTGAATGTGCCTGATCACAGCTTGATGCTCTCGCTCAAACAATCTTTTTCAATTGCGCAACGCAATGCATCCGTGGGTGTTCGCACGCGTTACATCAGTTCACGTTTGGGCGATACAGTGAATCCGGATTACCGTTTGCCGTCTTACACGCTGGTGTCGCTCTTTGGTGATATGGATATCACACGCGGCGTGAGTGCCGAGTTAGTGGTGGATAACCTGTTCGATGAAGTCTACATATATAACTCCTACTCGCCACTGTGGACCTTACCGGGCGAGCCGCGCGCGGTGCGTGCAAGCGTCAAATTTGAGTTTTAATCGCGATGACAACGCCGGTTATTGAATTAAAAACCGCTGATTCGCAGCGCATTAAAAGCATTGATGCGCTGCGCGGTCTGGTGATGTTGATCATGTTGCTTGACCATGTGCGCGAGCGATTTTTTTTGCATCGTCAGGTGAGTGATCCCATGGATGTGGAATCCACAGAACCCGCATTATTTGCTAGCCGTTTGGCCGCGCATTTTTGCGCGCCTATATTTGTTTTTCTCACTGGCTTGTCGGCTTGGTTGTATCAACAATCGGCGCGTGGAGAAAGCGTTAGCATTTTTTTGCTTAAGCGCGGGCTGTTATTGATCGTGCTGGAATTCACGCTAGTCACCTTTTCCTGGATGGGAAATTTCAACACGATTTATTTGCAAGTGATCTGGGCAATTGGTTTAAGTATGTTGGCCTTGGCGCTTCTGGTAAAAATGCCGCGCATCGCCCAGTGGCTTCTCGCTGTTGGCATAATCGCGCTACACAATCTGCTCACGCCCATTCAATTTTCAGTGGATGAATGGGGCTATTCATTGTGGACCATTTTGCATGACCGCAACTATTGGATACAAACCGATTGGATTGCCATAAAAGTCAGCTACCCGTTATTGCCTTGGATTGGTGTGATTCTGCTGGGTTATTGTGCGGGCCCATTGTTTGACAAGCAAATGCCTGCTGCGCAGCGCACAACCTGGTTGATAAGTGCAGGGATTTGCAGTTTGCTATTACTCCTGGTTTTGCGTGGTTTCAATCTCTATGGTGAAACCTTGCCATGGCAAACACTTGCATCGCCTGTACACACGCTCATGTCATTTTTTAATTTCACCAAATATCCACCCTCGTTAGATTTCTTATTGCTTACGCTGGGCGTTATGGCATTGGCTTTGGCGTGGTTAGAGCGGTTTAACACGGCGCGTTTTGTCAGTGAGCTATCCCAATTTGGCGCGGCGCCCTTGTTTTTTTATCTACTGCATTTGTATGTTCTGCTGTTTATTTATATGCTACTTTTTGCATTTTATGGCGCGAACCAAGGCAGTTATTTTGGTGTGGATTCCATTTACAGCATTTGGTTAATCAGTGTGGTGTTAGCGCTTTTTTTATATTGGCCAACGGCACTGTTTGCGGCTTACAAACGCCGTTCGACCTACCGCTGGATAAAATATTTATAGCCTGAATAAACACAGGAGTTGGCGATGACTGCATTAGCAAACACCACCATGAACACTACCGATTGGGCAATCGATCAAGATCCCGCTGTACTC
>NZ_JBRFPI010000409.1:0-3804 GCF_053579595.1 Cellvibrio sp. | reverse complement strand
GTATGGGCACAAGCTGTTGCGGCGCATTTGCCCAATTCAACAAGTTTGAGTGCGGCGGGTGGTAACCACTCTATTTCATCTGAAGGTTGTGTGCCGCAATTGATTGCGCAATTTATCGAGCGAGCGTCTATGAAGGATGTAAAAGCAGATTGTGTGGAAAAAATTAAACCACTGCCCTTGGTGCTAGGTGCCAATCAGAAAAAAACGGCCAGCTCTGCGGCCGATAATTCTTCATCGGTAAGTGTTTCATCTACAAGCGTTTCCTCCATAGGTATGTCATCGTCAGGGAGTGCAGAATAATGATTCGTGTAGAGCATCTCAGTAAAACCTTTGCGGCAAAAAAGAATAGCGGCCTCAAGTTTCCTGGCTTTAAAAAAGCTGCCACACCAAATCTGATCACCGCATTGGATGATGTCAGCTTTACCTTAAATGATGGCGAGATCACCGGTCTGTTAGGGTTAAATGGTGCAGGTAAATCAACCCTCATGCGTTTGATTTACGGATTGTTGCAGCCGAGTGCAGGTGATGTGTGGGTCAATGAACATCAAGTCAGTAAAAATCCGAACGCTGCGCGCCAACAATTAGGTGTATTGCCGGATGATACGGGTTTATATAAGCGCCTGACCGCGCGCGAAAATATCCGCTACTTTGGTGAGCTGCAAGGGTTGCAAGGTGATGCGATGGAAAAATCTATTAACCAATTAATTGATTGGTTGGGCATGGCGAATATTGCCGAGCGTCGCGCGGAAGGTTTTTCACTGGGAGAGCGTATGAAAACCGCATTGGCGCGGGCGATTGTGCATCAACCACAACATGTTTTGTTGGATGAACCGACTAATGGTTTGGATGTGATTACGACGCGCGCAGTGCGTCGTTTATTACATGAATTAAAAATGCAGGGGCGCTGCGTGATTTTTTCCAGCCATTTGATGCATGAAGTCAGTGGTTTGTGCGACCGCATTATTGTGATCTCCCACGGAAAAATTTTGGCAGACGGCAATCTTGAAACAATTCTGGATGCAGGGAAATCCCATAATCTGGAGGAGGCATTTGTCAATTTAGTTCAGCCACAGCAGGAGCTGCATCATGCGTGATTCGTTTAACCCTACGGAATTGTTGAATAAAATTGACATAGTGTTTCGCAAAGAGTGGCGTGATTCCCTGCGCGACAGTAAAAGCTTACGCATGACGCTCTTAATGCCGGTGTATTTTGTCGGTGTATTTGTCGCCTCGTCGCTATTTATTATTCATATGAGCAATCAATCCAAAGCGACCAACAACGAACCAATCAAACTCGCTGTTGTGGGGGCAGAGCAATTGCCATCACTGATCGATTGGCTGCAAGAGCGCGGTGTACAAGTTGATGCGGTGGGCGATGATGCCTATCAAAAAGTAGAAACGGGCGAATTGGGTTATGCCTTGGTAATCCCCAAAGATGCGCGCGAAAAATTTGCCACAGGTGAATCAATTGAATTAGCGCTGGTTTTTGATGCAACCAACAACAAACTGCAAGGAGGGATTCATTTTGTGCGTCAGCAAATCTGGAGTTGGAATGGGCGCTTGGGTAGTTTGCGTTTGTTATCGCGCGGTATTTCTCCCGGGATCGCCAACCCCGTTTATATTCGCGATCTCAATATAGCCAGCGATGAAAAAATGGGTTTTTTTGTGATGGGGAGTTTGCCGATGCTGTTAATTCTCACTGCCTTTATGGCGAGTGTCGGTTTCAGTGCAGATATGACCGCCGGCGAACGCGAGCGCCGCTCGCTTGAATCCCTATTAATTACGCCTGCATCTTCCACTGCATTAGTGCTGGGGAAATGGTTCAATAGTTTTTCCCTTACGTTGATGGTGTCGCTGGTAGAAGTCATATTGTTGGTCGCCGCATTTGCCTACGTTCCCTTCAAGGAATTAGGGTTGCGTGTTGATGTCTCGCCACTGGAGTTGGCGGGTGTGTTTGTAGTGCTTGCATCGCTCGCGTTGCTGGCGACGTCATTACAATTTTTAATTTCCCTGTTTGCACGCAGTTTTAAAGATGCGCAGACCTATATGGGGTTGATGATATTTATCCCGATGGTGCCACTGTTTTATACCTTGTTCAATCCGAGTGCTTACGCCGATTGGTTCCGCTGGGTGCCGGTGTTGGGGCATCAGGTATTGATTAAAGATCTATTGCTGGGCGGCACAATTACCGCTACCCATTTTGCGCAGGTGTGGTTGGTGTCCGGTGTTCTTGCATGTGCCCTGTTGGCTTATACAATCCAGCAATTGCGCAAACCAAAAATTGTGTATGGAGTCTGATGCTTTGCTACAGGAATTGCTGATGCCTTTAGACATTGTGTGGATATTGTCTTTTTTATTGCTAGGCGCTTTTGTAGGGTTTATGGCAGGGTTGCTCGGTGTTGGCGGCGGTGGAATTATGGTGCCGGTGCTCACTACTTTATTTCTGTATCAAGGTGTTCCCGCAGAACATGTCGTTCATCTAGCCTTGGGCACATCAATGGCCTCGATTATTGTCACATCCATATCCAGTCTGCGAGCGCACAATAGTGCAGGCGCAGTGTTGTGGCAGGTTGTTAAAGTGATGTCTCCAGGCATTGTGTTGGGTACATTTTTAGCAACCTTTATCGCAGCCTATGCCAGCTCTTTTTATCTGGCCATATTCTTTTCGCTCTTTATGGCTGTTGTTTCGCTCCAAATGTTTTTTAACAAAAAACCTAACGCCAGTAGAGAGCTTGCAGGTAACGGCGGTTTATTATTGGGTGGTTCTGGCATCGGTGCGGTGTCTGCACTTGTCTCCACGGGCGGAGGCTCATTAACAGTTCCCTATCTTGTTTGGCAGAATGTTGATATTAAAAAGGCCATTGGCACATCCGCAGCAATCGGCTTACCTATTGCTATCGCAGGTACTGTTGGTTATGTCATCAATGGTTGGTCAAATACATCTCTGAGTCATCATACGCTAGGATTTGTCTATCTTCCTGCGGTACTGTTTATTTCTATCACCAGTTTTATAACGGCACCTTTCGGCGCGAAATTGGCTCACAGATTACCCGTTAAATTACTAAAAAAATTATTTGCGTTACTGCTTATTATTCTAAGTATAAAAATGCTTTTTTCTGTTCTGTAATCCAACATCATTACCAGTCAATGCGTTGCTTACATCGGCAGCTGCTTAAACCAATATTCCTGTCCGTGTAATCCCCCGTAATTGTCTTTTTAAAACTCCTATGAATGTCTGCATGGTCACGCCGTAGTGCCAAAATTAGTATTGTGTTGCTTAATTTAGCTGGTATTGCTGGGTTAATTTTTTGTTGTGATCATGCGTTCCTAGGACGAGCTTCGCGAACCAAGCTGCTGGGGTTACAAATGTGCCCAAAGCGGACAGTCAACTAAATGAGCTCGGTAACTAATTAGGATTGCTTGTGCCGTATAACTCCATAATTAATTCGGAATGATAGTTAACCCTTTGATTTAGAACGGGCTAAACGGATTGGGGGTCATCCAGTTTTTTGGAGTTATACAGCACTACATCAAATTAGTTGGAATAATGTTCTGCGGGTTATATAGTTGGTGCAATTTAACAAACTGTTAGGTGAACCATGAATATAGAATCTGCCATCCGAAACAAGCAATTACTATCATTCAACTATGACGGATATTCTCGTATAGTTGAGCCGCACACATACGGCACAGACACTAAAGGTCATTTAGCCTTGCGCGCCTATCAAGTTAGAGGCGGCAGTGAATCTGGCGAATATTCTGGCTGGAAACTATTTCATGTCAGCCAAATAGTGAACTTATCCG
>NZ_JBRFPI010000408.1:0-3807 GCF_053579595.1 Cellvibrio sp. | reverse complement strand
CTGCCAAGAGAGCTCAAACGGGGGGGTCTTATCCCAGGGACCACTTAATTCCGGCGGAAGGCTGCTGAGCTGGCTGGTAGTAATTTTTAAGCGGTTGCGATGCGCGTCGCCGCCTAAGGCAATCGCGGCAGTTTTATTGCCGTACCAACTGCCAATAACAATGCGGCTGGCAAAACCACTTAGTTCAATCGCGAGATTTAATGCAGTGGGTGCACCACTTACTTCATAAACAAGATCAGCGCCTTTGTTATTTTCTGCGATAGTTAATTGTTGTTTAAGCGCGCCTATATCTGCAGCAGAAAATGGATCGAACACCGCATTTACGCCAAGTTGTAACGCGCGCTCGCGGCGCAGCGGAATAGCATCAACCCCCTGCAATTGTGCCAATGGAAATTGCGCCAATAAATGCGTGAGCAACAAACCCACAACCCCCTGCCCTAACACCACAACACGTTCGCCTAATGCAGGGCTACCATCCTGAATCAAATTTACGGCAGTTTCCATATTGGGTAAAAACACCGCGTCTTCTGCGCTGATATCAGTGGGAACCGGGATAACATTTGCTAACGTGCTAATGAAATGGCTGGCCTGGGGCTGAAAGGCAAAGACGCGTTGGCCGAGTAATGCGGCACCCACATTCACGCCAACCGCTTTAATAATCCCGACACTGGCGTAGCCGTATTGCAGTGGATATTGCTGTTGATCTTGCAACGCAGCGATATTTGCGTCGAGTGCCATATCATTGGGGATTTGCCCGCGATACACCAGCATTTCTGTTCCAGCACTAATCGCCGAGCATTCCACTTCGACCAGTAATTCATCTGCACCCGGTGCAGCAAAAATGTGTTCGCGCACGGCAACTTGTTCAACGCCGGTAAACCAGAGTTGTTGCGCGCGTACTGAGTATTGTTCGATAAGCGTATCCGTCATGCTGCGTAATCGCCGTAATCCAAATTGCCCCACACGATCAAGTCATCACCCAAACGCTCGGAGAAAAAGGGTTTTAGTTTGGGTAATGCGCAGCGCGATATTTTACCCAAATCATTCACGGCTTTATAACCGCCAACAAATTGCGGGGTGATGGTGAGCACCAGTGCATCAACCAGACGGGCTTTTAAAAAAGCGCTAATAACACTTGCACCACCTTCCACCATTAAACTTTTAATACCGCGGCTCCACAATAATTTTAGCGCGCGCTGCAAACATACTTGACCATCCGCATTGCCTTCCAGCGCAGTAATTTCCAAACCTTCAATCACTGTGCCCTGGTCATCAACCGTGGTTAATACCCAGCAGCGTTTATCCGGCAAGCAACACAAACGTGCTTTTGCGGGAATGCGCAATTGGCTATCCAATACAATTGGTTGTGGATTGTGGCCAATCCAGTGGCGCACGGTGAGCTGTGGATCGTCACTCAATACGGTACCTATGCCGACCAAAATGCCGTCGTGCATGCTGCGCAATTGGTGCGTTAAACGCAGCGACTCATCACCACTCAATGCGAGCGGTTCGTCGCAGCGCAGCGCAATACTGCCATCGAGGCTCTGTGCATAGCTGAGGGTAACAAAGGGCCGGTCGAGCGAACGAAAAGCGTTTTTATTATCGGACAGCCAGTTTTCAATTCGTTGGTTGAGGTTCATGCAAATCACTGTGATGGGATGAAGCAAATGGCTTGCTAAACAAAAGATGATCCATACGTTTGGCTTTGGTGATCATATAGCCCTGATTTTCAGCGTTAACCGCAATCTCCAGCGGGACACGCGCAACCACCTTGATGCCTTCGGCCTGCAATGCAGTGATCTTGGCGGGATTATTGGTCATCAAGCGCACTGATTGCACTCCCAAATCATCCAGGATACAAGCCGCCAGCGAGTAACTTCGCTCATCCGCACCATGACCCAACATCAGGTTGGCGTCAACTGTATCGTAACCCTGGTCTTGTAAATTGTACGCCAGCAACTTTTGCTCAAGGCCAATGCCGCGCCCTTCCTGACGCAGGTAAATCACCACGCCCAACCCCTCGCTTGCCACCAATGCCAGCGCACGATCCAATTGCTCGCCGCAATCGCAGCGCAAGGAGCCCAATACATCGCCCGTAAAACATTCTGAATGGACACGAGCCAGCGCACCTTCTGCTTGCGCAAGATCACCCATATAAAAAGCCAGATGCTCTTTGTTGTCCAGAGTATTGGTGTAATAACACAATTGAAAATCCCCATAACGGGTGGGAATCCGGGCAGCAGCAGTACGGGTAACAGATGGTTTTGACATACACAAAATCTTCAGGTGTGAAAGGTAACTTTTATACGCAGGCCGCGATCTTACGGCTCAGTATCGCAATAGGCAAGGCAAGTTCCCGATTAGTATTGATCAACGCACACCATCGCTTTTTATGCTCATAATGCAACAGGAAAGTGTTTATTTTTACTAATAAATGGCCAAATTCAATCAGTTAATTCACTGGCAATACACCCGGCACTGGTAGAGAATTGCGCGGCTTTGTTTCACTAAAAAAATTCAACGAGCGTTGCGGTAATGGCTGAACTTTTTTTTGCAATCCCTGGCGATATCAACACCTTGACCGGTGGCTATGCCTATGACCGCCGATTGATCGCAGAGTTGCGCGCACTGGGTCACAAGATTGAACATCTCCACTTATCCAATCGCTTCCCGTTACCCGATGCAGAAGCGCTCGCCGATGCTGCCGCGCAATTTGCTGCCCTGCCCGACCACGCCATAGTGATTGCTGATGGCCTCGCTTACGGAGTCATGGACACTATTGCTACACAACATGCGGCACGTTTGAATATTATTGCACTCTGCCATCACCCACTGATGCTGGAAGCAGGTTTATCGACTGCACAAATGCAGCAACTTTTTTTAGCAGAGCAACGCGCGCTTAATGCGGCAAAAGCGGTGATAGTCACCAGCCATATGACCGGTAAAATTCTCATCGAACAATTTGCGATTCCCACCACAAAAATTGTTGTTGCGCTGCCAGGCACTGACCCACAAACATTTGCACCCTGTAATCGCAATCCGCCGGTACTGTTAACTCTGGCAACACTGACCCGCCGCAAAGCACACGATCTCTTGATCGATGCACTCGCCAGAATTAAACACCTCGAATGGAGCGCGCGTTTTGTCGGCGGAATGGATTTTGATCCTGCATGGGTCGCACTGTTAAAAAATAAAGTGGCAACTTACGGGCTGGAAGAGCGCATCAGGTTTGTCGGCAATGTTATCGATTCAGCCAGCGAATATGCCAATGCCGATCTGTTTGTGCTGCCATCATTATTTGAAGGCTATGGGATGGCGTTTGCGGAAGCGCTGAGTTTTGGTTTACCCATTGTGGCCACGCGCGCAGGTGCAGTACCTGCGGTTGTGCCCGATAGCGCCGGTATTTTAGTTGCACCAGATGATTCGATTGCGCTCACTGATGCACTGCAAAAATTATTGGCCGATAGATCTTTGCGCAAGCAATTCCAAACAGGCGCCCGGGCTGCTGCACAGCATCTTCCCAACTGGAAAGATACAGCGGCAATAGTCGCACACCTGATTAATCAAACATCTATCAATCAAACGTCTATTAATTAAACGAACAGAAAAAGTGAGTAACCAATGAGTAGTTTTTCAATCGCATGGCTGGATTTACGTGAAGGCGCCGATTTTGCCGCGCGCGATAAAACACTGGCAACACAAGCGCTGGAATGGCTTGGCCAGGCAACTGACCCTGTATCACCCGACCGCATTATTGTTGACCTGGGTGCAGGTACTGGCTCCAGCTTGCGTGCACTGACTAAATTG
>NZ_JBRFPI010000407.1:0-3809 GCF_053579595.1 Cellvibrio sp. | reverse complement strand
TCAGCCAGTGTTGGATCAGGTTTGTAGAATCGGCATTATCGGCACTTTGCCATCGGTGCCTGATGAGCTGATGTCCGAGCCATTATGCGATTTACCCATGGTAACGGTGGTTTCCGCAACGCATCCGTTGGCCGCTATTCAACGCCCCTTAACCAGTGCGGAACTGGCGCAACAGGTGCAATTAATTCTCACCGACCGCACGGCGTTATCGGACGGAAAAAGTTTCGGTGTATTGTCGCCCCTGACCTGGAAACTGGCGGATCTTGGCGCGAAGCATGAATTTCTCAAGGCGGGTTTTGGCTGGGGGCATATGCCTTTGCATATGGTTGAAGCCGATGTCGCCACTGGCCAGTTGGTAAAAATTGGGATTGCGGGCAGTGAGCGGCAGAGCGCAGCCTTACCTATGCGCATTGTCTACCGCAAGGATTTGCCGCCCGGCCCTGCCGGCCGGGCCTTTATCGATCAACTCAAAAGCTGGGATATAAACGCCCTGGCTGCAGGGCCGGGCGGCAAATCCTTGCGATAAACCCATTGCATGCCCATAAACATTTCGGCGGCCGGAATACTTTGCAGTTGAATACTCACCAATTCCCCGGCGGCAATATCTTTTTCTACCATGTGCAGGGGCATATGCCCCCAGCCAAATCCCGCTTTTAAAAAGGCGCGTTTTGAACCCAAGTCGGATAAACGCCACATCAAGGGTGACATCACCCCATAATTTTGCCCGCTCGACAATGCCGTGCGGTCAGTGAGGATCAACTGTACATGGCGTGCGAGTTCCGTATCGCTAATCAAACCTTCTACGGAGGCAAGTTCGTGAGCAGGGCTGACGACAGTCACAAACTGAATCCGCCCCAATGGTTCCGCAACCAATGATTCCTGCACAACCGGCAAAGAGCCAATAATGCCCAGCCGACAACTGCCATCAAGTACTAACTGCGCAACGCCGCCCAGCACCTCTACATATAACCGCAGCGGAGTATGCACAAAATTATCCTGACAATAACCGGCCGCTTGAGTCAGTTTATTCATGGGATACATGACATCCACCGCCACCGATAGCTCGGGTTCCAAGCCTTCGTAGAGCGATTGCGCCCGCGCTTTAAACGCATCCATATTCTGCACAACCGCGCGCGCATCAACCAATAAAGTCGCGCCGGTTTCAGTCAGTTTGGGGTAGCGCTCACTTCGATCAAATAGCACCACACCCAGCTGTGCCTCCAGATTGGCAAGGGTTTGGCTAACCACCGATTGCGCCCGCTTGAGCTTGCGCCCAGCCGCCGAAAAGCTGCCTTCCTCTGCTGCCGCAATAAAGGTACGCATTTGGTCCAGTGTGACGTTATCCAGCATATATCCAATTTCCCGATACTTATCATCCAATAATATAGGATTTTCAGTTTGATCTTCTAGCCATAAGCTGTGTTCATTCCTTGGTGAGAGCACAAGGACAACCAAACTGGAAGCTGGAGAGATTTATGAATACCGCCCTGAACATCAAGCCTAACGCACAAGATCAGAAGACAGTGAGTTTCCGCAGCATTGTTGCACGCACCACCGGTAGAACTCACGGGGTGATTACCCGCCTCATGAGCCCGTCAGATTTAGGTCAACTTGTTAAACCCTTTGTATTTCTTGATTACGGTGTTATGCCGCCCTCCAACGCGCCCATTGGTATGCATCCTCACTCAGGCTTGGCAACTCTGTCATTGCCCATTACCGGCAGTTTTGGTTACGAGGATACAACCGGTAAAAGCGGAATCGTTAACGCCGGTGGTCTGGAGTGGATGAAAGCGGGCAACGGCGTTTGGCACGATGGTTATGCCGCCGGTAAAGACCCGCTGGAATTCTATCAACTTTGGTTGGCGCTGCCCGCCGCCGAAGAAAACGCACTAGCGCAAAGCCAATACATCACCGCTGAAGAAGTACCTGTCGTCGGTTCAGTAAAGGTGCTGTTAGGCCAGTATCAACACGCACAAAGTCCGATTCGTTCAGCGCCCGGTATCAATTACTTTTTAGTGCAATTAAAAGATGGCGAGGTGTGGCGTTACGAACCCGAAGCCAATCAAAACGTTGCCTGGCTCTCGGTGTTTCGCGGGGAGTTAAACACACCCGAAACAGTGCGCAGAGGTGAGATGGTGGTGTTTGCTGAGTCCACCAACGCAATCACCATCCGCGCCAAGGGCGATAGCGCTTTTGTTTTTGGTGCCGCAATTAAACACCCGCACGATTTGGTATTGGGTTACTACTCGGTGCACACCTCAAAGAAAACACTGCAACAAGGCGAGCAGGAAATTAACCGCATCGGCAATCAACTGCGTTTGGCTGATCGCATTTAATGATTTTTTAAATTCACTTTTTTAAATCCATTTTATTAACAACATTGACTACACAGGAAGCTAAAACATGAACACTCACAATTCCATTCTTGAGGCTAACGCAATGCAAACTACATCAAAAAAATTTCCTAACGCGGTAGAACTTTTTGGTCGGGTTTTATTGGTCGCGATATTTCTATTGTCCGGATTGGGAAAACTATCAGCTTATGAACAAACGGCGGGTTACATGAGTGCGTTTGGTGTTCCGGGGGCATTATTACCGCTAGTGATTGGCTTTGAGGTGCTGACCGCCGTCATGATAATTATTGGGTGGCAGGTGCGTATAACTTCGCTGTTGCTGGCTGGATTTACCTTGTTATCGGCGCTGATGTTTCATGCCAATTTTGCCGATCAAACACAAATGGTGATGTTTCTGAAAAACGTTTCAATTGCTGGTGCCTTTTTGCTACTCGTTGTGAATGGCGCTGGAAAATTTAGTGTGGATGCACGAAAAAAATAATCGCTCGCGATAAAAGTTGGTAAAAAAATTAAGTGAAAGAATTACCGCAGTGCAAGTCTTGGGCTAACGCATTGCCATCATCGGCTAGTGGGGCACTGATGATAAAAAAATTTCTGCCCCTTTTTATTTATTATCTAATTTGGAGTTCCAACATGAGTATTGCAATTATTGGTTCAGGCGCATTGGGTTCAAACTTGGCACGCGCATTTGCTAAAAAAGGTATTTCAGCCGCTATTGCGACCCGTCGTGGTCCAGAGTCGTTAACGGCGTTGATCAATGAAGTTGGCCCCAGCATCAAAGCGGTGACTGTGGCCGAAGCGGCCAGTGCCGACATAGTTATCGTTGCTGTGCGTTTCGAGGATTTGGGTACAGCGCTGGGCCATTTACCTGCCTGGAATAATCGCATCGTTATTGACGGCACCAACGCTGTGGCGTTTTTAGAACCGGGCTCACCGGAAACCCAAGACCCAACCAATCCACTTGCGGCCTATGGCATCAAAGCGATTGATCTTGGCGATAAACAATCGAGTGAAGTATTCAGTACTTTTGTACCGGGTGCTCGTGTGGTGAAAGCGTTTAATCACCTGGATGTAGCAGCACTAGTCGAGCCTGAATTATCGGGCGGTCAGCGCGTATTGTTTTACTCCGGTGATGACGCAGCAGCCAAAACAGAAGTGCGCACGCTGATCGAAAATACCGGCTTTTTCCCGGTCGATTTGGGTTCGCTGGCGGTAGGTGGGCAGTTAGCGGGTTTACCGTTTGGAGCTCTCTCTGCCATTAATTTTGTCAAAATATAAAAACCGGGGAAAGCAGTTTTTTTGGTGGATATGAGAGAAGCACTTGGAGCAAACAAACTACCTAAGGTGTATTTTTGGTCCAAGTTGCTTTTACCGCACATCCAACGCCTTAATCTGCAAAATTATCTCCACCACCTTGCTGCCTTTCTCCGTTAAATAATATTCCGTGCGCGGTGG
>NZ_JBRFPI010000406.1:0-3817 GCF_053579595.1 Cellvibrio sp. | reverse complement strand
ACCCCTTAATGCAATCCGTTACTGATATTGTGATGGAGCTACATCGCAATAAATTAAAACAAGGATCGGTTCTGGTTGATACCGGCGATATGGGCATTACACCAAAAGTCATGTTCATTATTGATCACTCTGTTAAAGAAGGATCAAACCCCGATGCCCATGTCTCGCGCCGCATGCAATTTGTTGAAATTGATCCGCAAGGCGCTGCGATTAATGCAGGTTGGGCACCTCACCTGGATTTAGAGCCACTGGAAAAAAATGATGCTCCTCTAATCGAGGACATTCTCAATGCAAGTTGGATTACGCAGAATTTAGAGCAACAAGCGTTATCTCATGCATCTACACATTTAGTGCCTGAACATTTCGATGAAGTGCGCTTGCGAAGAGAAAAACAAGTCGATAAAACCCTAACAGCGGTACATGAACGATTAGTTAAAGAAATTAATTACTGGTCTGATCGTTACATGAAATTGCAAGATGATATAGCCGCCGGAAAAGACGTCCGCCTAACCCTCGAAAACGTTCGCCGTACCATAGATGAACTCACAGCGCGGCGTGAGTCGCGCGAGAAAGAACTCTTGGCTATGCGCCACGTTATCTCAGCCACTCCGGTGATTGTTGGCGGCGCGCTAATTATTCCGGCAGGTTTATTGGCGCAAAGAAAAGGTCAATCAGGCTGGTCAGCTGATGCAGAAGCGCGCAAAAGAATTGAAATGATTGCCATGAAAGCGGTAATGGATACCGAGCTGGCAATGGGCAATCAAGTAATCGATGTATACGCCGAAAAATGTGGCTGGAATGTGACCAGTATTCCAGCATTGGTAGATGGCAAAATACCCACTTCCCGGCATATTGAAGTGAAAGGGCGCGTTAAAGGTAGCAACACTATTACCGTGACCAAAAATGAGATTCTTTATGGCCTGAACCAGTCAGACAAGTTTATTCTGGCGATAGTCTTGGTGGATGGCGATCAACACGAAGGGCCTTATTATGTGACCAAGCCTTTCACGCAAGAGCCGGATTGGGCGGTTTCGAGTATTAACTTAGATTTACGAGAACTTTTACAGCGGAGCAATAAGCCATGCGATTGAATAAGCTCACGATAAATAATTTTCGCTGCTTCGATCATTTAACAATTGATTTTCATCCGCAAATGACGATTTTAATTGCACCAAATGGCAGTGGTAAAACAACGATTTTAGACGCTGCTCGCATAGCACTTTGGCCATACATCAAGGGGTTCGATGTACGCGGTAACTCAGCAACCATAGTTCCAAGCGATGTTAGATTGAAAATGCTTGGTGCTGGAAGTATGGAGTACCAGTTACCAGCTCAAATTATTGCATCCGGTCATGTTTATGGTGAAGTCGAAGAGGTAACTTGGTCACAAACTCGCGAACGAACAAAACCAGGCACTAACTGCAAACCCGATAAAAAAACCAAAGAGTTAATTGAAAAGGGTAAGCACTTCCAGAAACAAAATATTGCTAATAGCGAAATTGTTTTGCCCTTAATTACCTATCTAGGGACATCACGACTTTGGTACGAGGGCCGATTCACTTCGGCAGCCGAAGATGTAGCATTAAATGTGGCCGACTATTCGCGCACATCAGGCTACTTAAACTGCCTTTCCTATTCATCTAGCTTTAAAACCTTCTGCGCTTGGTATGGTTGGATTTATCGTAGCTTTCGCGAAGAGCAAATTAAAGCATTAGAAAATAAGACACAGCTAAGTGAAACAGGAATGCGCTTTGAAGTAATCATTAGTGTTGTAAAAGCGGCAGTCGATACGCTTATTCAATCTGCAACGGGATGGAACCGTCTGGAATACAGCGCGAGTAACAATCAGCAACTTGTTATGCACCATGAGGAACGTGGTGTTTTACCGGTTGAAATGCTTAGTGATGGTCTAAGAAACGCCATTGCAATGGTTGCGGATATTGCTTTCCGCACGGTTAAGCTAAACCCACAATTGGGATTGAATGCAGCAACACAAACACCTGGGGTTGCGCTCATAGATGAAGTGGATATGTTTTTACACCTTTCGTGGCAGCAAACCATTATTAATTCATTACAAACCGCTTTTCCCAATATCCAATTCATAGTCACCACGCACAGCCCTCAAGTGTTGAGTACGGTAAAACGTGAAAATATTCGCGTGATAGGTTCAGATATAGCAGAACCACCACTTGCAAAAACCTACGGCGAACCGAGTGGTGAGGTGATGCACAGTGTGATGTCAGTAGACCCACAGCCGCCAGTAAAAGAAAAAGCTGATTTATTGCGTTTAACTGAGTGGGTAGACCAAGGACATTATGCAGAACCTGAATCCCAAGCGCTGATGAAACAGTTAGTGGCAGTATTGGGCGAGCAGCATCCACAGTTACAGCGACTGCAGCGGAGCATTGCTCGTCAGGAGGCGTTGAAGCCGTGAGATGCATAACAAAACAAGGAGACGGCGGATATCACCTTAATCAATCAAACGCAAATCCACCACAGGATCACTCTTCGGCAACCAGCCGTTGGGGTAGCTTTGGTCATAAATCAGATGTGCTTAGTTTCTTGTTAGATGAGCAATTTCAGCTTTGCTGCTACAGCGAATTACGTGCAGATCAAGAAGGTCTTGGCTACCACATTGAACATGTTGAAAACAAAAGCCAGAACCCGCCGCGTACATTTGATTACACCAATTTGGCCGCAAGCGCTTTGCACAGTGAAGATGATCTGCTTATTTTTAAAGCCCAAAGCTGGGAAGCATTTGGTGGCCACGCAAGAGAGAAACAAAAATCGGTTGATTTAACGCGCTTTGTTTCTTGCCACCAGCCAGATTGCCGTCGGTTCTTTGCCTATTTATCGGATGGGCGAATAGTGCCAAAAGACGGTCTTGATCTCTCCGAAAAAGACAAAGCTCAATACACGATTGACCTATTGAACTTGAATAGCCCCTATCTAAAGGTGCTCAGGCAAAAATGGTGGGATGAGCTGGATGATTTAGTGCAGGAACATTTGCAAAAGCAAATGGATTTGCACCATTTAGCGAGTATTGATTTGGTTCCCATTAATCGAAAGCTCAGTCGTTTTTTCAGTTTGACTCGCCAGTATTTTGGTCAAATGGCAGAGCAGGTTTTACAACAGCAGGCACCGGGGCTTGTATGAAGCAATCAAGCTGCTCCAGCCCAAAAAGAAACGCCCCGAAGGATTCACTTCAGGGCGTCGGCCTATGGATACGATCCATAGGGGGGCTAGCCATTATTCTAACCAATGCATTCTCTCAGTTGCAAAACCATTTTTGCACTCGCTTTATTTCTCAACCGGCTGCAATCACTGTGATGGCAGCTTTGGTTGGGACAAGGATAACTAAATGACCCAAATTAAATCCCCAAAAAAACTTATCGAAGTTGCGCTGCCTTTGGATGCAATAAACACCGCCTGTGCGCACGAAAAGCAACCTGGTATTGGAGCTCATCCAAGAGGAGTGCATTTATGGTGGGCGCGTCGCCCCTTGGCAGCAGCGCGTGCGGTAATTTTTGCGCAAATGGTGAATGACCCCGGCTACCAACAAGGTGGCGGTTTTAAGTACGGCATGAATAAAGAAAAGGCCGCGATTGAGCGCGACCGTTTATTTAAAATTTTGGAAGATTTAGTGCTATGGGAAAACACCAACAACGAACAAGTGCTGGAAAAAGCCCGCGCCGAAATTTGGCGCAGCTGGCGTGAGACGTCCGAGTTAAATAAAGACCACCCGCAAGCCGCCGAATTATTTAACCCGGAAAAACTCCCCGGTTTTCATGACCCTTTTGCCGGTGGTGGCGCGCTG
>NZ_JBRFPI010000405.1:0-3863 GCF_053579595.1 Cellvibrio sp. | reverse complement strand
CGTTAAACCAGAAGTTGAGAATGTCTTCGTACATAGCTGTGTCACTCCAATGAAAACGGCAGATTACTCTGAGTGTTGGGAGACGAGCAGTGGATTAATAATGACTAAACTCATCATTATCCGTCGTCATCAGTTGCATCAATTTGGGGTGCACAAACAATTTTTCTTTGCCTGCCGAGGTTTCGATTAACACTCCAATCTCAACCAATTTCTTTAAATAAACCGATGCGGTTTGGGGTTGGCCGATATTGGCATCTACCAATGTTTGAATGCGGCAATAAGGTTGTTCAAAAATTTTATCCACCAATTCCCGGCTATAAATTTTTGGCAACTGTTGGCGAATGTAATTGGCAGTGTGCTCGTTGAGTTCACGCACCGCGCTGATTTTTCTTGTTGTCCACTGCGCTGTTTCCTTAACGGCGGTGAGCATATAGATCACCCATTCTTGCCAATGTTGTTCATTAGTTACCTGGCGCAACAATCGATAGTAATCATTTTTGTGGCGCAATATGTAATAGCTGAGGTAGAGGATGGGCAAGGTAAGCAAGCCGCGCTCAATTAAAAATAAACTATTCAACACGCGCCCGGTGCGGCCATTTCCATCCAAAAATGGGTGAATAGCTTCAAATTGATAGTGACAAACTGCCATACGAATTAACGGGTCGAGGTCATCGTCTGCATGTAAATAGCGCTCCCAGTTAGAGAGCAAGTCGCGGATAATTTGTTCACCCACAGGCGGGGTATAAATAACTTCCCCGGTTGCTGTGTTCATGATGCTGGTGCCGGGAACTTTGCGAATATCCATCGCTGTGCCTTTAATCGTGGAGCACACAGTCACTGCCGTTAAGGTATTTAGTGGGCGATCTTTAAGTGCAGTGAACCCTTGGTAGAGAGCGGTGCGGTAACGCAAGGCTTCTTTGGTGGCTGGGTCGGCTTGGGATTCTTCGCCATCTTGCGCATACTGAAACAGGCGATCATTGGTGGTGACGATATTTTCGATCTCAGAACTGTCTTTTGCTTCCAGCAAGGGAAGCATATTTATAAGCAAGCTTTGGTTTGGCAGTAACTCTCCAGCCTGCTTAAGTTCCGCAAGGGCGGCACGGGCATTAATACAGGCTTTGAGTACAGGAGTGGTCTCTAGCTCCGTATTTGGCGGTAGCACGGGAAGGTTGTTATAGGGTTGTGTGGGATTGAACCCCAGGTCATTTGCTGGCATTTCAAGCGACTCATGTTTAAAAAATGCGTTTTCTTCGACATGAGATGAGAATATGTTGATTGCATGTACATGTCCACAACATCATGTTTAAAAAAATGGATTTTTTCGACATGAAACTCCAGTCAAGATGATCACACCCGCCTAACCGAATCCAAAATCCTCAAATTCCTTTCCATCACCCATTGCCGATGCACTAGCGGCGATATCATATTCGCTACTAACAAACTCGATTCATCCCACGCACGGAATTCAGTGGTGGTGAGTTCGTTAAACCAGAAATTGAGAATGTCTTCGTACATATCTATTTCCCTCTAATGAAAACGGCAGATTACCTTGATTTTAGGGGGACTTCAGTGGGGTGAGCCCTATATCGGGGAAATGAAGAATTTGAACTCACGATATAGGGAGGTTGTATGCCAATTATTGTGAATTTGGATGTGGTGCTTGCACAACGAGAAATGCGTTTGAATACATTCGCCGAGTTAGTGGAGATCACCCCGCAAAATTATTGGTGCTCAAAACGGGTAAAGCGAATCCAAAGAGGCGGGTGAGATGAGTACACCCGCCTGATTGAATCCTGACGATTTATATTTCGCGTGCACACCCTGTGCGGATTAATGAGAGGCGTGATGCTTGCAACAGCACTAGCATCAGCAAGCCAAGGCAATACCATAAACTTGCTGCACCCCCACCACCTGAACTTGATCCGTTTGAATTTGAAACACTGGTATTAGAACCACTGGTATTTGCAGCGCTGGATTTAGCACTACTTGATGAGGCGCTGGATGATTTTGGTTTGGGAGAAATAGTCAGCGTGACCGATTTTTCGGCTTGGTAGCCTTCATTGTCGGTCACGTGTAATTTAAAAATAGCCAATAGAGGAGCTGTGCCCGTTAGTGCGGGTGCTTTAAATGATGCAATGGCTTTATTGCTGTTTTCAATGACGATGTTGTTCGGCCCTGTCCATTGGTAGGTGGTGATACTACCTATGTTGTCTACCGAAGCAGACGCATCCAGCGTGACCGTATCGCCTTCCAGAATAGTTTGCGGCAATGCGATATTAATTTTAGGCACATTGGGATCAAACACGTTGAAAGCGATTTCTCCACTGGTAGGTGTGGCAGCAAGTGATTCGCAGTAATGGGTAAAACGCGCATGGAATTGCGTGAGCAGATCCCCTTCATTTTGAATGCTTAATACATTAAATGAACCATACGAAGCATTGCAGCCAAAACCGTTCGCCGAAAAATCCAGCCCTGCCGTTGCACCTGCAAAACGCCGCGCATTTTCATAAAGACCCGGTTGCAGATTCTGATTTTCCGGTGGATTAATAGAGACATGATATTCAGGAGGTGCGGAAGTGCTCGTGCTTATGTCAGCCATTACGCCCCAACTGCCGCCTACAGCGTTAATTAAATTGTTTTGGCCGATATAAAATTGCCAATTGGTATCATTGGTTGGGAATTCAGTTCCCGTCACGCTGCGGAAAAAGGATTGCGGATCGCTTTTACTATCGACGTGAATACTGGTTTGAGCGGTCGCGCTATTGCCCGCTGTATTCGTCACCGTTAATTGCAGCAGAATATCGGCACCGCCCAAGGGTAAATTTTGTGGCAGCGTGACTAATGCAGTCTCCTGTGTTGAATTGATAAATGTCACCGCCGGGCCAGATACCTGACTCCATTCATAACGAATAATTTCACCTTGCTGCGCGCGGGAATTTTCGCCACTTACCCGATATTGTTTGCCTTCAATTGCTTTTGGTTCAGGTAAAGAAATAGCGGCAAGCGGTTTGGAATCCTGTTTTGGGAAGTTGGAATTGATGCGCAATATGCCGCGTATTTGTGCTTGATTGCCAAGCACACAGTACTGGGTAAAGTTAATGGCATAACGCGGTGGTTTTGCTGTTGGCTCAAACTCATAAACAACAAACTCGCCGGTATTAGCGGAGCAACCCCTGCCTGCGCCAATCAAATTCACATCCAATGACGGTTCGATTTGACCTTGTAGCCAACCCGGACCCTTGGTATTTAAATAGGGGCCAACCTGGAATTTTTTATCTGTGCCCGAGAAAAAGGTTAATTGAATGTTGTATTTATCTGCAGCGGGTGTGCTCCAGGTAAATCCACCCGATAATTGATTGGGTGCTGAATAAAATAACGCAAAATCACCATCATCGTCGGTGACATTCACATCCTTACCCTGAAACAGAAACTCTCCCTCATCGGTATCTATTTCCAAAAATGTTGCTGCTGTCGTGGTAAGGCTAAATTGCGTTAGCAAAACAAACAGGCAAGTGGCAAAAGGTTTATAAGGTGCATCTTTAAAAAGTGTCATGGGGAAATTTCCAAATAGATAAAACTGTCCAATGAAATGATTAACAGGGTAATGTTCTATAGTAAGACAACCAACACCACTATCACCTCCGTTATTGTTGCAGGAATGATTGATGGCATCTGCGATATATTCATCATCGTTTTCCAAGCCTACTCATTTACGTGGATCTTGGCCAAAAAAAACGGCCCCCGAAGGAGCCGTTTTTGGTAAATCAGAATCTGGTTTATTTGCGCGCTTGACGACGAGCAAAACCCAAACCAATCAAACCCAACGCAAACATTGCCAAGGTACTTGGCTCTGGAACATCCCC
>NZ_JBRFPI010000404.1:0-3867 GCF_053579595.1 Cellvibrio sp. | reverse complement strand
TTGCGCTTGCGATAAACTTTCCGCAACGATTCACCAAACGCGCGACTTAAGAACTGTCCCAGCGCACGCAGTGCGCGAGTTGGAGCACTTTGTTATGCACTTTCAATTTCTATTGCTAATTTCAATTCACTGATTGAAAACTCTATACCCTTATGGGATTGCAACCAGCTTTCGCCTAAAAATTCTGCAACGGATTTAGAGCCAAGAACTCTAAGCATTGAAACCGTATTAGATGAGCGCGATAAAAACCAGCACGCACGATATCCACCTAGCCGAGGCGGAATGGCTGCACAGGCTGACGCGCTAAGGCGTTGACTATAAAGGATTGGTTTTTATCCTGATAGTGCTTTTTGAGCATTGTAAAGAGTGTAAATGAGCAACGTGATTCAACGTTGCTGGGACTCTCCAACATCTGATAGCCAGCTTAGCGCACTGGGCGCTGCCGGGCTGAACAATCCAATCAATGTTTAATCTGCAATGTGTTTATAGTGGAATATCAAATCACCCAACTCATAGCTGTACAGAGGGCTTGCAGGGAGATTTGCCAATTTATATCCGCAGCGATGCAACAATTTTTGGGACCGAACATTTTCACGCGTGGTGGTAGCCCAGAAGTCTGTGATACCTGTAGTATTTCCCAATTCATTGTGCAGCCACCGGAGCCCGGTGCTGGCGAAACCGCGCCCCCAATACTGCGATCCAAACAGGAAGGCAACTTCAACCAAATTATGGTGCACTGTCGCTTCCAATCGGCCAACCATTAGGCCTGACGATTCGCGCACAAGAAAATTGAGCCAGCGCTCATCGATGCCGGAAACTTGCGGCCCCGCAATAGCCCGTTCAAGCCCTATTGTAAAATCCTCAATACTCGGCACTTCAGGTTCGATGTGTTCGTACACATCGGGATGAAGCAGCACATGCGCGAGCTCTTCAATGTGTTCAGCTCGCAGCGGCTCGAAATGTAACTGATTCAATATTACCTCCTGCCTTTTAATACCCGAGAATTTTCCTAGATTTTTTTAACTACATTTTTTAAATTGTAAAGCGCGGCAAACGACAAAAACAGATCATCAAAGGTGAATATAATTTTCTACACCTTAATCAATAAATCAAAAAAAAGCCAACACTGCAAAAACAATGTTGGCTTTTTCGATTCAACTAACCATCCATGGTTTTAAAAGATTTAATTCAACGTCGGTGTAGTCCAATCCACCCAATCGTTGATATTTGCCGTTGCATTTGAGCGTGCATTTAAACCGCCAGTTGTCGCCGATTCTTTTTTCAGGAAGCGGCGAATGTTTGCTTGCATTGGTGCTTTGTGTTCCGGGCGAATAGCGCAGTGAGATCCGTCGGCTACGTTAGAGTGGTAGGTGATGGAACTGGCTGCACCAAGCGCTTTGTAAACTTCTGCACCAGCGAGTGCAGCAGCGTGCGCTGATTTTGGCCCGAGGTTGGCGATGTGGGGGTTGTCCATAATGAACAGTCCGCGCGGTGCTACCAGTGCAATAATTTGATGGGTGTCTACCGGTAATCGTTTTGTATCAGCGGTGTAATTGCTGAAGGCATCTCCTAACCAATAGGTTTCACCGTAAGCACTGCTTGGGCTTTGTGCGCCTTCGCCTGGAATGCCGCGCCAGATCGGAACACCACCGCTACCAGATTCAAACGGCATGGTTAACGCGATGCGTTGATCCAACGCGCCGATTGCGAATGCGCCTTTACCGAAACGCGAACAACCTGTTACTCCGATTGCATCGGGCTTCAAAATTGTTGCGCCGGATTGCTCCAACACGTCGATGATACGGCTCACACCCCAACTCCATGCTGCCAATAATCCGGTTGTACTTCTGTTGCCGTAAATCGTGTAGAAGGCACCGGTTTTATTAGTACGGCTGCCAGACTCGGCACCGACAACATAAGGATCATAAGTAATGATTGCTACACCTTCTGCCTTAATGGTTGCGGTATCGCCACCAAAACCACCGAGCACAACAACCGCCGGTACCGGGCCGCTCACATTGCTCGGCATTTCTATTCTGGCGCTAAAGCTGGCAGTTTTACCTTGATGCTGAACATTCACGGTAATTTGCGAATTGCTAACGGTGCCGGTTACTGATTCTGGCTTGCCAGGTTTTATGCCGTAAATTGATGCTTCAACTTGTTTTAACGTCTCCTGACGCTGGCAGCGCCAATCTGCTTTGGAAGTGATGCGTGTACCGTTATATTTTTTAAATGGATCAGGCAGTTTTGCGTTGCTGCTTGCTGCGGGCGGATTACCGATTGCGCAATCTGCACCTTCATTTTCTTTGCTGGCAGTACCGGGATTAATTGGCGGAGTCGTTTCCACCAGTTTGCCACCGGTTGATGAATAAATCGCAAATCCTGCGAGCGTTGCATTATCGACCAGCGTAGCCAAATCAATATTCAACTTACCATCAGTCACTTGCACATCTTCCACTCTATAGGTGTAAGCCGCATTCGCGCCGATTAATGAATAAAGATCCACTTGATACATTTCTTGCTGGCCTTCAACTGCCACATTGAACGAGCGACGCCCCACAGTTGTTTGATAAATTTCCGCAAAATGTAATTCGATTGAGTAGGTCGAATTCGTCACCGGAATTTCATAACCGTAAGTACCGTAGCGCTCGCTTTGGAAGAGCGCGCCTTCAGCAACATTGCTGATACTGCTGGTAGTGCTGTTCGCCGTACCACCAGTGCTGTATTGGTCTGCCTTATATTGCACCCCGTTGTAATTGACTTGCGCACCACCAGAATTAATTGCAACAACCAATTGCGGCTGTGTCGAAATAATCGAACTGGAACTGGATGAACGCAATGAGCTTGAAGATAGGCGCGAACTACTACTGAAACTCGCGGGCACAATCACACTTGATGATGAACTGGAAATTACCACTGATGATTGACTCGATCTGGATGAGCTAGCGACTGAACTGGGTACAGAACTTTGGCTCGACGGGTTTGTAGTCGCAAGATAATTCATCAGCCAGGTCATCGCCGGGCGGAATGTTCCGTTGTCCTGGATCAGGCCGGTACCCTCGCGCCAGGTTTTTCCAACAACGTAGCCCCACAAGGTAATACCTTTTACTGAAGCGTGGTTATAGAACAACGGGAATTGTTGTTGCATCACCTGCAATTGTTCCTGGTCATTGGTTTTTTCGATGTCATATTCAGAAATATAAATCGGTAAACCCAACGCCGCGATTTGATTCAGTTTGGTTGTGGTTTCTGATAGTGGGCGATCGGCAAGACCGTGGGATTGCGCACCCAATGCATCCACCACACCGGCAGCGATAACAGGTCTGGCGAGCGTGATGAATTTATCGGTATCCCAACTTAACACGTTGTAGTCGTTCAAAATCAAAATCGCGTTAGGGCAATATTGGCGTGCGAGCTGGAAGGATTTAATAATCCAATCATTACCAAATGCATTTTGTGCGTAGGCAGCTGGTGCATGGCCGGGAATCGCTTCATTTACTACATCGATCATTGCGGTGTCCGGGTAGCGCGCGCAGTAATCACGAATCCACTCTTCAATTTCTGCCGCTTGTTCAGATGCACTCAAATTAGTAATCCAGCTTGGAAATTGGCTGCCCCACACAAAGGTATGGGCTTTCACTGGAATATTATGTTCGCGCGCGTAGGCATAAATCCGGTCGAGCGGCGCCCAGTTGTATTGATCGCGCGTGCCTTCAACTGAACCCCATTTGCCTTCGTTTTCCGGCGTAATTTGATTCCAATAATTAATAAAGTCTGGTCTCACCGCTCCTGAAGTGGTGATGTTACCGACGAATTTGCGTGTAGTCGGTGCAACAGAAGATCGGCTACTTGAAGTTACTGCAATCG
>NZ_JBRFPI010000403.1:0-3873 GCF_053579595.1 Cellvibrio sp. | reverse complement strand
CAAGCTTCTAATACTAAAAACGCCCTCCAGGTAACTGCAGGGCGTTTTTTTATGCTCAACTTTTGCTAAACATGGCATGTATTTTATGTTCGCTTTTCCTGAGTAAATTTTGGCAGTAAAAACGGTGGATTTTGTGGTGGCGCTCTGCTTAGATGCGTTCACTTTTAGCTACTTAATCTACAAGGTTTTAATGCCGTGCTGACAATTGATCTCGCTGCTATTCAATCCAACTGGCTCAAATTGCAAACCGTTGGTGCGGGTGCAAGTGTTGCCGGCGTTATCAAAGCGAATGCTTATGGTTTGGGGGCGGATAAAGTCGGTAATGCTCTTTATGCGGTAGGCTGCCGGGAGTTCTTTTTTGCCTCAACAAATGAAGCGCTTGTGGCCAGGGCTTTTTTGCCTTCTGATTCTATTATTTACGTGCTGGGCGGTATTTCTACTGGTGATGAGCGCCTCTTGATTGAATCAAATTTAACGCCTGTTCTTTGTTCGCTTTCTGCTGTAGATGGTTGGGGCAAAGCAAATTTTGCTTTGGGTTCTAATGCTTCGTCTGCAATAAAAATAAATACGGGCATGACTCGCTTCGGGCTGGATGTGCGCGAGTTTGAGTCTTTGTGCAGCGATAAAAACTTGCTGCGTGCAATTAACCCTGTGTTGCTAATGAGTCACCTTGCCTGTGCTGATGAGCGCGACCATCCGCTTAATCTACATCAACAAAATCTCTTTTCAGATTGTGTCCAGTTGATGCGCCCCCTTTTACCCAATCTTCGTTTTAGTCTTGCAAATTCATCAGGTATTTTTTTGGGGGATAAATGGCATTTTGATTTGCTGCGCCCAGGTGCAGCGCTTTATGGCATTAATCCCATACCAAATACCCCAAATCCTATGCTTCCTGTTGTGCGCCTGTCGCTGCCGATTGTCCAAGTACGGACACTTGAGGCTGAGGCAGCGATAGGTTACGGCAGCAGTGTTACCTTGCCAGAAGGTGCTCGTGTAGCAGTTGTTGCTGGAGGTTATGCAGACGGCCTGCATCGCACTCTGGGTTTGCAGCCTGAAGGCTATTTAAGTGGGCAGCTGGTGAGAGCCGTTGGCCGTATGTCGATGGACTCCACAATGTTTGATATTTCGGCGCTCGGCTTATCTGGCGATCAACTGCTGGGGCAACAGATAGATGTGATTAATCCTGCGCTTTCGTTGGAATATCTGAGTAAAAAAAATACTTCCTTGGGCTATGAAATCTTAACCAGTCTTGGTACGCGCTATCAGCGCAAGTATCTAGCAGGCGCTTGTGATGTCTGAAGTGAATATTTTGGAAGCGGGTTCCCTGCGGCAGATATTGGCGTTGCTTGCTGATGGAGAATTTCATTCAGGAGAAGAGCTTGGGCTCTTGTTGGGCGTTAGTCGCGCTGCTGTCTGGAAGCATTTGCAAAAGCTGGAAGGTTTGGGGATCAGGCTGCTTTCCATTAAAGGTCGCGGCTATTGTATTGATGGCGGCCTGGATTTACTTGATCTTGAAAAGATAGAGGCGCAGATACATTCATCCTTGCCGATTCAGTTGAATCTATTCCCCCAGATAGATTCAACCAATGCCTATCTTATGCGTCACACCAATCCTGCTTTGCAAGTGTGTTTGGCGGAATCGCAAAGTGCGGGGCGAGGACGGCGGGGGCGCGTATGGGTGAGTCCGTTTGCGCAAAATATTTATTGTTCTATTGGTTGGGGGTTTGAGGGCGGGGTTGCTGCACTTGAAGGCTTAAGTTTGGCTGTGGGTTTGGTGATAGTGCGCACACTGCAGCGTTATGGTATTGCTGGTTTGGAGTTGAAATGGCCCAACGATGTGCTCTATCAGGATCATAAGCTTGCCGGCGTGTTAATTGAAATGACCGGTGATCCTGCCGGTTACTGCCAGGTGGTTATAGGTGTGGGGATCAATATCGCTATGGGCGATGATTCAGCTCAAGAGATAACGCAACCTTGGATAGATCTGCGCACCATTGTTGAGCGGCAAGGGCTCCCCTGTGTATCGCGCAATCAATTGGTGGCGACTTTAATTGATGAGCTGCTACTCGCGCTCAATGGTTATGAGCAGGCAGGTTTTGCCGATTATTGCGTCGAGTGGCAATCATTTAATGCACATGCCGGCCAAATGGTGGAGTTGCGCAACGGTAATAATGTCTGTTCCGGGATCTGTGTTGGTGTTAATGAGGTTGGTGCCCTGGTGTTGGATACGGCGAACGGTAGGGAGGCTTTCCATGGTGGCGAAATATCTTTGAGGCGCACACATGATTCTTGAAATTGATATGGGTAATACGCGCCTGAAATGGCGCATCCTGAATCAGCGATTGGTGCTAGCTCAAGGTGCCATGGGTATTGAGGCGCCGCTTGATCTGCTGCTCGATAGGATAGAGTCATACCGCACGGCGCTAAGCTCAGTGACAGTCGTAAGTGTAGTGGGTGACTTGCTGGAGCAAAAACTTGCCGATTGGTCTATCGAATATTTGAAATTACAGCCTGTCTTTGTGCGTAGCGGCGCAATTTGCGGACCAGTGCGCAATGGTTATAGTGAGCCGCAAATGTTGGGTGTAGATCGTTGGTTGGGGATAGTGGCGGCTTATCGGGTCTCAGCTGGTGCGTGTATTGTGGTTTCGTGCGGCACTGCTATTACTTTGGATTTGGTAGCGCAGGATGGCAAGCATCTGGGTGGGTTCATAGCACCGGGATTGAATCTTATGCTAGATTCGCTCACTTCCAGAACCCGCCAGATAAAATTGGATGGTGTGATTCCTGAGCTGGGTTTGTCGCCTGCAGTAGCAACATCTGGCGCAGTCTACTCTGCCTGTGGGGCTATGCTGACAGGTCTAATTGATAACGGGATGAAGCAATTGCACAGGCTCGATCAAAATACTGGGTTCCAAATGATATTTACAGGCGGTGACGCGGCTAGGTTGTTGTCTTTTTATCCTCAGGCTTTGGTGGTTCCGGATTTGGTATTGGACGGCCTTGCCTGTGTTTTGGATTATCCCCAACGGTTGGAGTAAAGAATGCGGGCAATTTTTATTTTGTTATTGGCAGCTAATCTCGCATTTTTTGGTTATCAATACTTCTTTGTCGGTAAAGATGAGGTAGTAACTGATGCGAAAGTGAAGGTTGAGGCTGCAGCTGGAGGTGGATTGCAGCTATTGGCTGAGCAAGAGGATGTTTCAAAGTTGCAGGCAAGGGTAAGGTCAGAAGTGAAAGCGGAGCCGCGCGCTGCCAGCAACGAAAAACCGGATGCTGAGTTTTGCACCATGATTGGCCCCTATGGTCAGTTGCTACAGGCCGAATATGCAGTGGAGCGCTTGGTTGCTTTGGGGGCTGTTGCGCACATCGCGCCAGTTGAAATAAAAGAGGGTGAATCCTACTGGGTTTATTTGAGGCCGGAAGTGTCTGAAAAAGAAGCGCTGCGCCGTTTGTATGAGTTGCAAAAGAAAAATATCGAAAGCTATGTCATTACCAAGGGTGAGCTGACCAATGGTATTTCTTTTGGGCGTTTTGCGGATTATGCCGAAGCGGAAGCGCGATCTGTCGAGATCAAAAAGCAGGGTTATGAGGTGGATATAAAGATGCTGCCAAAAATGATTCAGGAGACATGGGTTGTAATTGATGCAGGTTTTGCTGAAAAAATAGACGAAACCGTATGGGCTGACTTATTAACTAAAGAGTCTGCCTTGGAAAAGAGACAAAATTTCTGTTTAGGTGTTGCTTCCCAGTAAATGTTTCACTAGAATTCTGCCTCCACAAACAGCCGTGGTCAAAAAGCTGGCGTAGCTCAGTAGGTAGAGCAGCTGACTTGTAATCAGCCGGTCGGGGGTTCGATTCCTCTCGCCAGCTCCA
>NZ_JBRFPI010000402.1:0-3874 GCF_053579595.1 Cellvibrio sp. | reverse complement strand
GGTAATAGCTGCTGATGTTCATAAACTAGGATCCTTTGGCGAGTGAGTGGGTAATGAATAAAATTCGGTTACCCAGCCGTTCGACAGGGCATTGGATAACCAAACGGAAAAATCAAAGTCAGTGTTGTGCAGTTCGTTGAGTGCGCTGAGCAGCGAGTTTCCCCGTAATAGCGAACTCATGAATTTATATTCGCTATCGCGAACTGGAGTTGGCATCGCTCGCCAGTGACGGCGTGAAATAACCAAGCATTGCGGCGACGCATTAAGGTGATGAAGTTTTTCGCGTGCTTTTTCAGACCAGGCGGAAAAATCGGCATCTGCCTGATGCATTTTCCAAATTTCAAAAGCTGGGTAGTGAGTCCAAATAAAGCGAATGTGAGGGTTAAATTTAACACCGACATCCGCCGGATTCAGTTCACTCAACAATGCAATCGAATCGGTTAGGAATTCCACATTTTGTGCCCGCTCTGCGATGTGAATACACCAATCAAGCAATGCCGTCTCAGGCAAATACGCCAAGTGCGAAGTGGAAACCTGAGTTGCAATAAAGTCTGTAAATTCTTCCCCCCATTCACCCCAGTCAGAAAATTGATTCGGACAGGCGAGCAAAAACTCTCTGCTGAGTCTGCCAAATCCCTCCCCAAGCAATTTTGCAAGAGTGGGGAAGCTAATCGCGAGCGCACGTTCGGCTTGTGCCCAGCGATTGCGCTGATAAACCGCAATGCCGGGATTGAGTGAAAGACTTGGGCTGCAAATTACCTTCAGGAAATTCTCTTGTGCGTTAGGACTAATTGTTTTATTCATGATGTAACGCCTGCTGCGCAAATTCACGAATCTTGCTCGCTTCCAGCAATAATTTCTCCCACGAAGGGAGTTGCGTATCCCACTCAAGTAGCGTGGGCCGAGGCCCAATTAAGGTCAGCGCCTGTTCATAGGCATCCCAAACCGGCTGGGAAATTTCTTCGCTATGATCATCTACCATAATTTCGCCCGGTTTAACTAAAGCGCAGCCAGCAAGGTGATATTCACCAACATACTGCGGTGGAATTTGGCTTAGCCAATTGTAGGTGTAGTGATCAATCCGTTTTTCCTGTTCGTTAACGGCGTTGACGACCAAATTATTGAGGTCGATTAATAAACCGCACCCCGTGCGTTTACAAATTTCTGCGAGAAATTCCGGTTCGCTATAGTCATCGGATTGGGTAGAAAACAAGGATGCAGGCACATAGGTGCATATATTTTCAAGCAAAATGGTTCTGCCCAGTGTG
Organism: Cellvibrio sp.; assembly: GCF_053579595.1. Lineage (NCBI taxonomy): Bacteria > Pseudomonadati > Pseudomonadota > Gammaproteobacteria > Cellvibrionales > Cellvibrionaceae > Cellvibrio > Cellvibrio sp. The sequence continues at coordinate 2,606 of NZ_JBRFPI010000402.1, read as the reverse complement.
TCTTGAACCTTGTTGATGTTAGCTTCAAACGTGGCAATAGATTTTTCAGTTAGTTCAACGGGCAATAAATCGCCACTGTGAATTGATAGTCCATTCATCTCCGCAAACGTAAATGCGGCGTGGTCAGAAAATAGATGTGGTTCAACCCGGGCATTTAGATTTTTTATGCTGTTTAAATGTGTGGGCGATATTCCCGCATAGGAACCTAAACCCAAAGAGGTGCCGTGAATGCTAAGTGCGTATTTTTCCCGCACTTGTGCCAATAGATGTGTACTAATTCCTCCACGCGCAAAGAAATTTTCAGCGTGGACTTCTACAAAATCCGGTTTTAGTGATCGTGCTAAGTCTTCGTTTTCGAGTGCTGATTGGTAGTGCGGACTACGTAGACCAACACCTACTGCATGTGGGCTCAAACGCCGCCCTGGTAATTGAGAATACGTAGTCATGGTTTTGATCCTGAATGGTTAACGGACGATAAGAAGCTATTAAGACGATTGTTGTTGCTTCACTTTTGCTTCTGCTTGTTCTTTCGATAGTCCGCCCAAGCTTTCACAAGTGCCTTTGGCTACCAACATCCATTCACCGGGATCGTTATCAGTAGTTGCCATACCAGCGCAGGAGTGCGTGCCTGCCAGGTTGGCACAATCATTTTGTGCGGCTTTTGCAATGCCGTAGCATTTTTCCTTTCCACCGTTATCTGCAAAGCTTGGATTGCTCAGGCCTGCGGCTAAAACGGTAGCAAGTGCAGACGCAATAATGAGTTGGTGTTTCATAATAATTTTCCTCTTTTACTTTGCTCTGCTGAAGTATTTCAGCAGAGCAAAGAGTGGTTGTTACAGAGATGCAGCGGGTTTGTCTTTAATTGATGGCCAGATTTCATAAGCAGTTTTCAAATTGCCAGATATGTCAGATACCCACTTTTCTTGAACTTGTTTATTCAGGTTCAAGTAAAGTTTTCCTTCAACAATCCGCCATGCAGTAGGGTCTACATCCAACTTTTTATTCAGTGCTACACCCATCGCACAGTGGCCGCCAAATTGCGGAGCATATTTTTCGGGGTTTGCACGAAATTTATCGCGATTATCCGAACTGGCGAATTGATAAATCGTGTTTTTGTAGGTTGCGGTAAATTTTGTAGATCCTTGAGTCGGTTTGCTTTCGGTGAAGTAGGCTACGGTGTCGTAGCCGTGAATTGCGATATCATTCGCATCGGCATTTGCGTCTGAGTCAGCAGCAAAGCTGTGCCCAGTCAGAAAAATACCTACTGCCATCAGAAAAGTTTTGAACATTTTTGAGCTAGACATTTTCGATCTCCAAATTAATTTAAGGTGAGTGCTAACTGCACAGGAGCCATAGTGCCAATGTTCAATTTGGTGTTGAATACTTAAAATTTACAATTGATTATTATCAAAATTGAAATAATTGCTCAGGCATTACGATTTGTATTGGTGTTTTTATATAAATAGTTTTTATTGAACGGATGAGGTTTTTGAAAATAGGAATCTAAACGGTGACTGGGTGATGTAAGAAGGTGATACGAGAAGTTGTGTTTTTTATTTTTGGTGAAAATGTTGAAATAAAAAAAGGGGGCAATGCCCCCTTGTTCGATTCTTAGTAAACTCTATTCAGGTTTTAGTTTTCCGCTCTGATCCCATTTCACCAAATCATCAAATCCACCAATGTGTTGGTCGCCGATGAATATTTGTGGAACGGTTTTGCGTCCGGTGCGTTCCAGCATGGTTTCAAATTCTGTGCGCGATTGGTCTACACGGATTTTGTTGATGGTAGTAATGCCGCGCTGTTTCAGCAGTGATTCGGCAGCAGAGCAATAGGGGCAGGCTCCGGTTGAATAAAGAGTGACTTCCGACATGGGCGATTCCTCAGGTAACAGATGTGTTGGTCTAGTAACAACCGGCGACAAACCTAAAGCGCCAGCGGTTGTTGTTGTCGCCATTATTAGCCCTGAATATTTGGGTAGGAATAGTCACAAACCTTAATAGATTATTCCGGAAGCAGTAATAATGGTTTCCTGCGCCAGGTCCTGTTTATAGCTTCGAATGAGCTATTGTTGCTGTTTTAGAAATAGAGTGTTGGAAATTTGGCTTATTCTCATCGCAGATCGAAATTGGCAATCTGAACACATCCTATGTTCTGGCCTGATTGAGATTGCTATGACTGTTCACTACCTGAAAACCCATCTACCCTGCAGCTGTTGTGAAACCCAAATGCCCGCTGCGCCCTTGGTTGTCTTGCCCAACGGAAAGCCGGTAATCCCCCAGCATTATCTGCAATTCGAGCAAACACTCTTATCCCTGCGGGAAATTCTGCAAGACATTGAGTCGTTGCCGCAGTTTCTGTTATTTGCGGATGAAGATGCCGGTGGGCTTTATGTGCAAGTGGGTATGATTGGCCGGGAAAATTATGATCGCGGTGAACATCTGCGGCAGCAAAAATTGGTTTATGGGCGCAAGTGGCGTATTGATCATGACACGCCTACCTCAGAGATTATCCAGACTGCATTTCTGGCCATTAAAAAAGCCCGTGAACATGAAATTCGCGAACTGTTTACACTGGTGGATCTTGCCAGTGGAAAAACCAGCGCGCCA
>NZ_JBRFPI010000401.1:0-3880 GCF_053579595.1 Cellvibrio sp. | reverse complement strand
TAAATAAATCCACACCATAGCCTTCACCCTCAACATTGTTAGTATAAAACGGCTGGCTTGCGTCATCCGGGGCGCCGGCCGTTACATCGCTGGCGAGCGGTAACTCATCCATGGTTTTGTAATAGGTTGTCACCGACCAACTCCACTCATTGGCCAACTCCTGTTTAATGCCGAGCGTGTAGTGATTGGATGTTGGCGACTGCAGTTCAGTGTTACCAATTTGTGGGAAAGTTTTATCGATATCCGGCAAGCGATTGTAACTGCCGGCCGATGAACTGAGCGTCCAGTTGTCGATAAATTCCCATGCAATTGCCGCGCGGGGATGGGTAAAGGTTTCTTCAGTAAAATCGTTATAGTGAGTTTGCACGCCCAGATCCAAGGCCAAGGCATCGGTAATAGCCCAGTGGTCATTGATATAGGCAGAATGCTCTTTGATCGTTACCGCGTCTTCAGCGACAATTAATTCGCCGCGCCGTAATTCACAATCAGGATCGAACTCGGTACACACATAATTGATAAACCGCGCATCGTAACTGTATTCGGTACTGTGGGTTTCTGCACCAACAGAAATACTATGAGATTTTCCGGCGAGAAAATCATAATTTGCCAAGGCATAAACATCCTCAGCTGTCATATTAAAAAAGTATTTTTCGCCACCCCAAAAAGTATCGTCATTTTTTTGGTAGTGACCGATTTGTACATCCAACTCACTACTGCCACTGGCCGCAAACTGCCAGCGCAGGCTCTGGTTGTTAAAGGTGTTTTTGATTTTTGCGTCGCCGGCAAAATCCGGTTCTTCCAATACCTCGGTCGAAAATTCGGTGAATTCGGCGGCGGCCAAGTCACTCGCGCCATTCGCACTCAGCGTCAACTTGTGATCGTCACCTAAACGGTATTGGTATTTGAATTGATAGTCGGTGTCTTCGGGTGCGTCCTGCACCTTAATACCTTCCTCTTCTTCCAACTCATCGCCATCAAAAAAATATTGCAGCAAGCTGCTGCGGCCCGACAAATAAAACGCTGAGTTTTCACTCACTTCACCTTCAATAAAAACACCTGCACGCAACAGGGACAGGTCAACCTTGGTGTACATATCCTGGGCTTTTGGATCGCGCAATTTGATATCAAAAATCCCGCCAATGGCATTGCTGTAGCGCGGACCAAAACCGGCCGAAAACAACTCAAAGTCCTGAATGATATTTTCATTAAAAATCGACGTAGAAAAGGAATGGAAAACATAGGCAGCGGGTGCGCCATCCACCAGATAGCGGTTGTCGCTCGGCGATGAACCGCGCACGGCCGGCGCCCCGCCCCCATCACCCTCACTGATCACCCCCGGCAAACTGAATACCGCCATCAGCGGGTCGCCGAGGGAGCCGGGCACATCGATAATTTTTTGTGCATTTTCGGTAATCACCGAGTAATCGCTTTTGCGTCCCTGCACGATCATTTCTTCAACATGAGTGTCAGCGCCCGCGGGCGCAGTATCACTTGCCGCAACAGGCAGGGCGACAAGGGAACAGAGCAAGACATAGAGGGCATTGGGCGAGGAGCGCATGACAGTTTCCTTTTTAACGTATAGCAGCGGCTATTATTGATGGAGAATGAGCGCGCATAGCCTAACGCCGGGTGACAAGCTTGGGTGTAACAGAGCGCATGCGTCTGTATCAGTCTGTAACAAGAACTAAAACGCATATGGAGTTATTGCAAAAGCGCCATTGGTTGTGAAAACGAATTATCAAAACGATCTAAAGAAGTGGCCACTGGAATGCAGGTAGCACCTATACTCTGTAGATAATAGGGAAGGATAACAATGAAATTTCTAAAGCCCGCAAGCCCTTTGGCACCCCATAAAAGCGTACAGGTCAAGCCCTGGAAAGTCGCGATTATCGATGACGAGCAACAGGTGCATGCTGTAACGCAAATGGTGCTGAAAAATACCCAGGTTGATGAGCAACCGCTAGAGTTCCTCAATGCCTATAGTGCAGAGGAAGGTCTGCGCCTGTTTCAAGATCACCCCGATATTGCGCTGGCTTTTATCGATGTAATTATGGAAACCGATAACGCCGGGCTGGAACTCATCCATCAAATTCGTAACGACCTGCAGAACCATGCCACGCGGATTGTGTTGCGCACTGGCCAACCGGGCACAGCGCCGGAAGAAACGGTGATCCGCACCTACGATATCAACGATTACAAAAGCAAAACCGAATTAACCGATACCAAATTAAAAACCTGTGTCTATTCCTCCATTCGCTCCTACCGCGACATAGTGACTATTGAAGCCAGCAAACGCGGCATGCAAAAAGTGATCGCCGCATCGGATTCTGTATTGCGCAGCCAAACGCTGTATCAATTTGGCAATGCCATTCTCAGCCACACAGTGCAACTGCTCGGCATCAAAACTGCAGAAATGTATTTGGTCAGCCAACACGTGGATTTATTTGGCGATGCCGAATTAATTTTACTTGCTGCTACTGGCGATGAAGTCAAACTCAACACCCAATGGGATACCGACATACTGCCCGCCGATGTTAAACAGGCGATTATCGATACGCTGGAGAGCCAGCAACCTACAGTGACCGAAGACGTATTTATTGGTTACTACCACACCGATGAAAATACCCGCAGCGTGCTCTACACCCGCTTTCGCGAAGAACACAATGCAGTACAAGATGAAATACTGAAATTATTTGCCGCCAATATCACGCTGATTTTTCAAAATCTGCACAACCGCGAACACATCCAGGAAACCCAAAAAGAATTACTGCTGGTACTGGGTGATGCCATTGAACAGCGCTCCAAAGAAACTGGCTCACATGTGCGGCGCGTTGCACTCATGTGTGAACTCATGGCATTAAAGCTGGGGCAAAGTAGTGAATATGCCGAGATGCTGCGCCATGCATCGCCGCTGCACGACATTGGCAAAATTGGCATACCCGAAACTATTTTGCACAAACCAGGAAAACTGGATGACGCTGAGTGGGAGGTAATGAAAACCCACGCGCAAATTGGCTACGAATTACTAAAAGATTCCACCCGCACTATTGCCAAAATGGGCGCGCGCATTGCACTAAGCCATCACGAACACTGGGATGGCAATGGTTATCCCTCCGGGTTAAAAGGTGCAGACATTCCATTGGAAGGCCGCATAGTCGCCATTATCGATGTGATTGATGCACTTGGATCCGAGCGTGCTTATAAAAAGCCATGGCAAGAAAATGCCATCATCCAATATGTGAGCGAACGCAGCGGCAAACAATTTGATCCGGCACTGGTTGAAGCCGCGCTCTCGCTATTTGACAATTTCCGCGATATTCGCCACCACTTTCCCGATCACCCCCAGCATTGATACAGCCGCTCACTATGGAAAATACGCTCTACGATATTTTGCTCGATGTGTCCAAATCATCAATGATTGACGAAGGCGATTTGCAAACTGCAGGCCTATTGATCCTTTCCGCCGCCACACAGGGCTTGCAAATCAGCCGCGCAGGCATTTGGTTGCTCTCGGAAGACAAACAAGCTATTTGCGGCAAAATGTTGATTGATGGCGACGACTGTAAACTGGATACGGATTTATGCCTCGCCCGCAAGGATTTCCCACGCTACTTCAATAGTCTGGACAGCGAGCGCGCCGTGGTTGCCCACGACGCCCAGCACGATGACAACACCAATGAATTTCGCACGAGTTATTTAATCCCATTCGGAATTACCTCCATGCTCGATGCGCCGATTCGCCACAGGGGTGAAATGCTCGGCATTATCTGCTGCGAACATCAAGGTGAAATGCGTACGTGGAGCAATGAAGAGATCGCCTTCGCCAGCGCCTTAGCCGACACCTATGGCCGCGCAATTAGCGCCGCCCAGCGCAATGATT
>NZ_JBRFPI010000400.1:0-3887 GCF_053579595.1 Cellvibrio sp. | reverse complement strand
GGCATTGGGCTAAGGCATAGAGGAGTCAATTGTGAGGGTACATCTAACAGAAGAAGAAGAATTAGAAGTATTAAAGGGGTGGTGGAAGGATTAGGGTAAAACCGTAATTATCGCCGTGTTGGTTGCTGTGGTTGGTTATTTTGGATACACCACTTGGCAGGATCAAAAACGTCAGAAAGCGGAAAAAGCGTCAGAAGTGTATGAGCAATTGCTCAAACTGACCAATGCTGAACCAGGTAAAACCCTGACGGATTCAGATAAAGCAACTATCGCTCACCTCGCTGGCGAGTTGAAAGACGGCAATAGTAAAAGTATGTATGCGCACAGCGCTGCATTTTTCCTGGCCAAGTTAGCGGTGGAAGATAATAAATTGGATGTTGCTGTGAGTGAACTTAAATGGGTTTTGTCTGCCAAACCCGAGGCCGCGACTGAGCAACTTGCTCGTTTGCGTCTGGCTCGTGTATTAACGGCACAAAAAATTTATGCCGATGCATTGGCACAATTGTCACCCGAGCCTGCCGCTGCGTTCACTTCCGAGTATGCAGAAGCGCGCGGTGATATCCTGAAATTGCAAGGTGATTTGGATGCGGCACGTACTGCTTACGAAAAAGCACTCGCAGCAACCGACCCTCAACAACAAGAGCGCTACATGTTATTGCAAATGAAAGTTGATGATTTGAAAGTGGATAGCCCTGTACCTGCAGCTCCGGCTGAGGAGAAGGCTCAATGATGCAAGTCTCTGTGAGGCACTTGAGCTGCTTGGTATTGCTTTGTGCATTCGCTATGTCCGGCTGTTCCTGGTTTAGTAAAAAAACCGGGAATGAACCCATGGAGTTGGTCGATTTTAAAGAGACATTGGATCTCGACAAAGTATGGAAACGCGGCATTGGTGAAAGTCAAAACAAAGGGTTTAGTAGCCTCACTCCGGCATTGGATGGCGACGCTATCTATGCAGTAGATTATGAAGGTCTGGTTGTTGCGTTAGATAGCAAAACCGGCAAAAAGCAGTGGTCGCGCAAGGTTAATAAATCACAACAAGGCCTGTGGTGTTGGTTAAAAAGCTTTTTTGTTGCAGGTGACCCCAATCGCCAAATCGTGGGTGGTATAGCGGCAGAAAATGGCCTGCTGTTAGTCGCAACTTACGCGGGCGAAGTGATGGCGCTTTCCAAACAAACGGGCGATGAATTATGGCGTAAACAATTACCGGGCGAAGTGGTTTCTGCTCCGCGCACTAACGGTAGTGTTGTTGCAGCACAAACCGTGAATGGCAAGTTATTTGCGCTGGATGCAAAAACCGGCGAACAGTTGTGGTTTTATGACAATCCGCCACCGGTATTGACCTTGCGTGGTACCCCATCACCCATAGTGACAGATACGGCTATTTATTCCGGTTTTTCCAATGGCCGTATGATGGCATTTAATCCAGCCAATGGATTGATCTTGTGGGAGCAGCGTATTGCATCGCCTAAAGGACGTTCCGAATTGGAGCGTATGGTTGATATCCACTCCAGCCCGTTGATTAAAGATGGGGTGATTTATGTAGGTACTTATCAAGGGCGCATCAGTGCTCTCGCACGTGGTACTGGCAAACCTCTTTGGGGTCAGGATGGCTCTACCAGCGAGAGTGTGGCGCTGTCGGGCGATAAGTTGTTTGTCGCCCATGCCGACGGAAAATTGGTTGCATACAACTCAGTCACAGGTGAGCAGCTGTGGAGCAACGAAAAAATGTTGCGCCGACTTTTAAATGGGCCGCAAGTGTTTGGGGACTATGTTGCAGTTGTAGACTTTAAAGGCTATATGCATGTTGTTAACCAAAGTGATGGCGAGTTTGTCGCGCGCACCCGCGTAGATAGAAAGGGCGCCCGTGCCCCCATGCTGACAGATGGTGAAACACTTTATGTTTATACCAATCGCGGCAAACTGATCGCTTTTAGGGCTGAAAAGGAAAAATAGTTTCCAGCTTTATTTGTTAACACCAACCAGCCGCTTGAATTTACCTGAATCGAATAAGGTAAACTTCTTGGCGGCTGGTTTTGTTTTTTTAAGTACGTGAATTTATGCAGTGATTTTTTGCTGCAATCCCATTTTTCATTTCAATTGATATTTTTATGATAATCCCCGTAATAGCACTTGTTGGCCGCCCTAACGTGGGTAAATCCACACTCTTCAATCGTCTCACCCAGTCGCGCGATGCTTTGGTGGCGGACTATCCCGGTTTGACCCGCGACCGCAAATACGGCGAGGGTGTATTGGAGAATCGCCGGTTTATCGTAATTGATACCGGTGGGATAAGCGGAGAAGAAGAGGGCATTGATAGCATGATGGCTGGCCAGTCACTTCTTGCAATTCAGGAAGCTGACATAGTGCTGTTTATTGTGGATAGTCGCGTTGGTTTAAACCCTGCTGATGAAATGATTGCCAAGCATTTGCGGGTAAACAACAAAAAAACCTATGTTGTCGCCAATAAAATCGATGGAATGGATCCTGATATCGCGCTGGCGCCTTTTTATGAGTTGGGTCTGGGCGAGGTTCACCCCACGACTGCCAGCCATGGTCGCGGTGTTAGATCTTTGATGGAAGAAGTGCTGGCTGATATTCCTGAGCTGCCTGAAGACTATCAGCCAGAGAAAGCAACGGGGATAAAAATTGCTATTGTTGGCCGTCCTAATGTGGGTAAATCAACATTGGTTAATCGCTTGCTGGGTGAAGAGCGGGTAGTGGTTTACGACGAGCCGGGTACCACGCGCGATAGTACCTATATCAATTACACCCGCTTTGATAAGCCTTATACGCTGATTGATACGGCCGGTGTGCGCCGCCGTAAAAATATTGATTTGATGGTAGAGAAGTTCTCTATTGTTAAAACTATGCAAGCTATAGCAGATGCCAATGTCGTCGTGTTGGTAATGGATGCCAGCGAAGGTGTAGTCGAGCAGGACTTGCATTTGATGGGCACGACTATCGAAGCGGGGCGCGCGCTGGTTATCGCACTAAATAAGTGGGATGGCTTGGATGATGCGCACAAGCAATATGTCAAAAGTGAGCTTGAGCGCCGTTTGCGTTTTGTGGATTTTGCGACAATTCACTTTATCTCGGCCCTGCACGGCACTGGTGTAGGTAATCTGTACAAGTCGATTGAGCTGGCTTACCAGTCCGCAACTGATAAATTTAGTACCAACTTCCTGACTCGCATCCTGCAAGATGCGGTGCGTGAACATCAGCCGCCCATGATTCAGGGGCGTCGTATCAAACTGCGCTATGCACATCCAGGCGGGCATAACCCTCCTATTATTGTGATCCACGGTAACCAGACGAACGATATACCTAGTCACTACACCAAGTACCTGGAAAAAACTTTCAGACGCGTGCTCGATTTGCATGGCACACCGATCAGGATCGAATATCGCAATAATGAAAACCCCTATACTGAGCGCAAAAGCAAAATGACCCAGCGCCAACTGGTCGAGATGCGACGTAAAGCTGAACGCGACAAAAATCGTAGCAAGCCGAAATAGTCCAATATTTAACGATTGTTGCCCCTTGGCGGGGCAAATAGAATGCAAACAAAACTTAATTAGCTAAGCAGGCAGGGCTTTAGTTGCTATGGCTTGCGCTCCTTAAGGTGAAGGAGTAGTGTTACGCGCCTTATCGATTGCCCTTAACTCAACTGTAGCCATAAAAAGTCCGAGCATAAGATGACACCCGCAAGCCGCAAGCTGCTTATCATCGATGACGATGCCCTTGTCCGCCAGAGTATTGTGACCTATCTGACGGATAGTGGTTTTCGTGTGTGTTCTGCCTCTGATGCCAACGCCGCACTTGATCTGCTCGCCAATCCTGACCATTCCCTTCCCGATTTAATCATCACTGATCTGCGTATGCCTAAT
>NZ_JBRFPI010000399.1:0-3915 GCF_053579595.1 Cellvibrio sp. | reverse complement strand
GACCCAATCAGGCGCAGGCTACCGCCCTGCCCATGATTCCATGGTCGGCGGCTTTGGTTTCGGCGAAACCATCCGCACGATTAATGGCTCACTGGAATGCAATGGCGGCAACCCAGCGCAAGTGCAAAGCCGTATAAACGAGTACAACCGCTTCCTGAATATTTTGGGCACCAGTGCTGGCCCTGGTAATTTGGGTTGTTAATAACCGGGAATGAATAGATAACAAGCTTCTAGAGAACCGCCAACACCAAAGCCGCATCAAGCAATTTGATGCGGCTTTTTTATTTTTTTGAAAATATTTTTAAATCGTGGGAATAAAACCATCACCTCAAGCGTTAACAAGTTGTAAGTCAACTAACCAAGAGGCACTTCCCATGAAAAACCCAATGTTAAACAGCAAAATTTTATTTATCTCTGCTTGCACATTAGCGTCATCAATCTGCTTGGCGAACGAGGTCTCCTCGGGTGTCGATTATAGTGTCGATGCCAAGGTCGATTCGCAAAATTCATTCAGCACGCAGGCCGACTCCCAAAGTGGATCAATTTCTCTCGCCAGTTCGCTCCAACAGCAACAGGCGATGAATAACGAGGGCAGCATTAACGCCGAAGCAAGCGACAATAGCGAGACTCCCGCTGCAGAAGATGCAACAGCCGAATCACCCGTCGCTACAGATGACTCAGCAGCAGAAGATACCAGCACCACAGCAAGCAACAGTTTGACCAACGCCGTATCACTCACCGGCAGCACAAAAGTGGAAACGCAAAAAACAGTAGATGTTGTTACAGGCAAAGCAACTGAATTAACCAACAACGCCAACGAAGTAACCACTGCAGTGGACGGCCGTATTAAAAGTATGATGACTGCATCAGCCGATGTGACCAACAATATCAGCACACAATTACAAGGCAATCTGACCAACGTCAATTCCACCGTCAGTACCGCTGTTGGTCATCAAATGGATTCATTGGTCGCTAGCAACCTGCAACAAAACCTGCAGCAAAATGTGCAAGGCGCCGTGAATAGCAGTATCGACGGCGCGCTCAATAGTGCAATCACTGGTTCCATCGATAGCACTATTAACAACACCATCCAGGCAACGATTGAAGATACGGTTGAATCCACTGTAGAAAGCACCGTAACCACCGCACTCAATAATAGTTTGGGGCTTGGAAACTAAGGATGAAGGCGCTTCGGCGCCTTTTTCTCGCCGTCTTTTATTTTTCTCTTCTCATTCAATATCATTTTCGGTGGAGTAACTTATCGTGAAAAAGTACGTTTATTTTCCGTTGGCTGTTAGTGCGATTAGTGTGGCAAATTCACTCTATGCGGCAACACCTGAAGGCAGTATTCGATTGGAAGCGGGAACCGAATACGATTCCAATTTAGGCGTGGTCGAACTTGACCAGTATTCAACCCAGAGTGATTGGGCAGCGCTGCTGAATGCACGCTTAAATGGGCGCTGGAAAGTCAATGAAAAACTGGATGTAAAAGCGGGATATTATTATTTAACCAAGACCTATCAGGACAATGAAAATTTTGATTTGGATCTTCAGCAGCTATTTGCCGATGCCAGCTACCATTTCGATGTAGTCACCCTTGGCGCCAGCTACCATAATGCTGACGCAGAACTCACTGACCGGGATTTTCTACAGTTGCAGCAAACCAGCCTGTATGCATCGCGTTTATTTAACAACCGCATTTTTTTACGCGCAGCCACGAATTATCAGGATAAAGACTTCCCGGGCAATGCCGGACGCAATGCACAGAACACAGGTGTTGCTGGCGATGTATTTATTTTCTTTCAACAAGGCAATACTTTTTTCGCAGTGGGATTTACCAGAGAAGAAGAGGACGCGGTACAGAATCAATTTAATTACGATGCGCTCAGCGTGCGCGCCAGCATCAACCATAAATTCCAAGCTTGGGGAATGCCAAGCAAATTACAATTAGGTGTGCGTTATCACGACCGGGATTATTCCGCTGCTATGCGTTCAACGGACGACAACCAAACCAACGTCTTCCGCAGCGACAATCACCGCGTTACCAGTATTGAATGGGAAGTTTATGTAACACCAAAGGTTACAGCCACCAGCAAAATTGAACGGGGCAACTATGAATCTAATCTGGCCGCCGCTAACTATTCGGAAACACTCGCATCAGTTACCTTCGGGGTGACTTTTTAATGGTTTTAATTCCGCAGTGCGAATGACATCCAACAGGCCGAGACCAAAAACTGGATCTCGGCCCGACTCACCCAGATCAATTATTTTTTTAGCTAAGCCTTCGATCATGCTGGATAAATTTTTATGCTGCTGCGCCAATTCACACACCACAAATGCTGACACAATCGGTGCCGCAATTGATGTGCCTGACTCGCGCCCGAAACCGCCATTGCTGCGCGCGGTATTGACCGAAACCCCCAAAGCTGCAAAATCAATATAATCCCCGCGATTCGCCCAGCGATAAATTCGCTGCTCGCGATCTACTGCTGTGACCGCAATAACATCCTCATAGGCTGCTGGATACATCGGCGGTGCCGCCGGACCTTCGTTTCCTGCCGCTGCAATCACGGCAATTTCCTGTTGCACCACACGCCCAATCACACTGCGTAAAATTTTGTTGTCAGGGCCAGCAAGGCTCATATTAATTGCACTGACGTTCTCACTCGCCAACCAATTTAATGCACGCACCAAATCCATCATGGTGGCTCCTTGCGCATATTGGTTGCGCGGATAAAAAACCGAAGCCGCATACAGCTGCGCGCCGGGCAATAAAGGCTGCACAGTATCACGGCGCCCTACCAACAACCCGGCAACGGCAGTGCCGTGCGCGCGCGGTGCATCAAATTTTTCGCCTAAAAAATCGCGCACAACGATGTGATTATTTGCAAATGCCGGATGCTCCGTATTAATCGCAGTATCGATCATGCCGATTTTTACCGGCGCTTTACAGACGGGGGCAAACGAAAGGACAACATCTGCGGGCAAAGAGACATTACCGGCTTGCGCACCATAGATATGGTTGCGATCCAGCTGATCTTTTAAATGCATCGGCAACCGCTGACTTAATGCGGCAAGCGAATCCCACTCCGCAGGTACCCGAAAACGCACCAGCACCAAATCCAATCCGGCAAAATCGGTTTGCTCAATAATTTCCGCGGATAAAGGTTGCAATACAGACAACTCTGTTTTATCCAGCATAATTAACCATTCACGCTCGACTGCGCGCCAACCGTTTTCCACCGCGACATCTACAAACGCGGTCTCACCCGTTCGGGTTAAGATGGGCAACACATCGGTTAACGCATCTAGCGGCACCGCATCAAGCAACTCGGCAACCGGCTTCACCAAAGGATCGGCCAGTGGATCAACCACCGCGTCGGTCACAGGATTAACCACAGGTTCCAGCTGCTCACTAACCTGACCGGCAATATCATCAATGTCGCGGACGGTCTGATCCAGCACATCACTATCGAGTAATTGGGTATCCAACAACTGCGCATAAACCGACGGACAAAGGCAGGCAAAAAGGGCACAGCTAAGATAAACAGGTTTCATGGGTTCCCCCTTGATGCAATACGGTAGATTTATCATAAAAACCGACTGGACTTCAGTGATAACGTTTCAGCCGCATAAAAATTCCGGTTGGGCGGGAATAAAATTCAAACTCAAACGTTTACCTGATAGAAACCGCGATTTCCGCTGAAATCGATAATTTGAGCCAGCGCGCTGCGCGCTGAAACACCTGGGACCAAGCCCTTAACATGAAAGAAGAGTTAATCCATTTAACGCCTATGCTGCGGCGCTTTGCCTACTCGCTCACTCGCTCTGCACCCCACGCCGACCATCTGCTCCAAAACACGCTGGAGCGCCTCCTAAGCCCGGACATCCCGCCACATCTGGAACTGGCTAAAT
>NZ_JBRFPI010000398.1:0-3916 GCF_053579595.1 Cellvibrio sp. | reverse complement strand
GATCCATTTCAGTTACCTGATTTATGTAGTTAAAAGTGTTTTTGTTTTGCTACCCGATCGTATTCACGATTGGAAAACGCGCAAAAAAAGTGGCGCCCTGACCGGGTTCCGATTCAAATCCAATATTGCCATTCATTCGCTCAACGAAAGCCTTGCTGATGGACAGCCCCAAGCCAGTCCCACCTCGCTGACGAGAATCAGAAGAGTCTGCCTGCGAAAACTTTTGAAAGATGCGTGAGCGAAACTCATCACTGATACCGGGGCCATGGTCCACCACTTCGATTACCGCCTGATCGGCCTGTCGCGACAGGCGAATTTCCACCTGCCCTTCTTTGGGAGAAAACTTTACGGCGTTGGATATAAAATTGGTCAACACTTGCTGCAAGCGTTGAGCATCAACCCGCGCGCGCAAGTCATTCACTTCTAATTGCAACGCTAACGTGATGTCGTAAGAATCGGCATAGGCTTTATTGCTTTCAAGCGAGGCCTCTAAAATTGATAACAGTGATTGCTCCTGAAGGTCGAACTCCATTTTCCCCGCGAGGATTTTTTCCATATCGAGCAAATCATTGATTAGCAATGTCAGGCGCTTGGCATTTTTGTGGGCTATCCCAAGCATGCTCTGTATCTTGTCAGGTATCCCACCCAAAGCCCCACTCGTCACTAGCGCGAGTGAGCCTGCGATCGAAGTAAGGGGGGTACGCAGTTCATGGCTAACTGCAGACACAAACTCATTCTTCATCTGATCTATACGTTTACGCTCAGTGATATCTTGAATGAATGACCAAATTTTCCGCTCGCCATCCGGCCCTTCTATCAGCACCCCATTTAGTAATACCGGAATCAGGTGTCCATCGCGATGCCGGTATTCTTTTTCGTAGGGACCGTAACGGCCACTGACGTGTAAACTCTCAAGTTGCTGGTACTCTTGGAGTTGATAGTGCGCGGGGGTTAAATCCCAATAACTAATCGCTATTAGTTCGGCTTCTGTGTAGCCGGTAAGGCGGCACAATTCAGGATTGCACTCCAGATAGCGACCGCCATCGACAGCATTTAGTGCGATACCAATAGAAGCCTGATTGTACAGTGTAGATAATTTTTGCTCGTTTAACTGAATGGCTTTATTCGCCATCTCCGCTTGGGTTACATCCCAAATAAAGCCATCGATATATTTTAAATGGCCACTTTCATCGTAAATTCCCCGCCCCAGTTCCTGCACCCATAACCAATGGCCGTCAGCATGACGCAGGCGAAATAACAGCTCAAATGGCTCTTTGGCAGAGAGCGCAGCACCGACTCTCTCTGCTATCCAGGGCACATCATCCGGATGCGTTAATTCGGTGAAACTGCGCGGTGAATCAGAACGTGTAAATTCAGTGGCACTGTAACCCGTCAGCTGTTTTACGGCAGCACTCAGATACAACATTGTCCAGTCAGGGTCGTTCTCACAACGGTAGGCGCCACCAGGGAAGTTGCTCAACATGCTTTGCAGCCGCTCTTCGCTATTACGCAATTGTTGCTGTGAAGACTGTAGTTCACTGATATCCGCATGCGTGCCAGACATCCACAGGGGGTTCCCGTTGTCATCCCGGCGCGACACGCGCCCGCGATCATGAACCCATACCCAGTAACCATCTTTATGGCGCATACGGCATTTACAATCGTAAAACTCCAACTCGCCGCGCAAATGCTGCTCAATAAGTTCGCCGGATTTTTTTAGATCCTCCGGGTGCGCCAGATCTAGCCACGTATCAATGGAAACCGGTGTTAACTCGGCAAGGGTGTAACCCACAATCTCAGCCCAGCGCTCGTTAAAAATCGTTTCGCCCGTTTGTACATTCCATTGCCAGGTACCAATATTGGTACCCTGAATAACCAAGTCCAAATTTTCCCGCTCGCGCTCCAAAGCCATGTTGCTCTCGCGAAACCTGAGTAGTTGCATGACCTGGCCAGCGAGCAATTGAAGTGAGTTTATCTGGTTTGAACTCAATTGCCGGGGCACGTAATCGATAACACACAGGGTTCCCAGTGCATTGCCCGATTCCGTAACCAGTGGGGCACCAGCATAAAAGCGTATGTACGGCTCCCCCAGTACCAAGGAATTGTCACTAAAACGAGGATCAAGTGTTGCGTCCTCAACAACCAATACATCATCGGGGCGTAAAATGGCATGAGCACAAAATGCCACGTCGCGCGGTGTTTCCATTGCGTCCAAACCAAGACAGCTCTTAAACCATTGGCGGTCACTATCCACAAGGGACACTACAGCAATAGGAACCTCGCACAAATTCATCGCCAACTGTGCGATTGCATCAAAACTCTGCTCGCGTCGGGTATCCAGAATATCGAGCCGATACAAATGGGCGAGCCGCTCTTTTTCGTTATTGGGTAGCGGCGCTTTCATTGCACCTCTCCTTCAGAACTTAATGTTTTTTTCTCTAAAGCGCGGGCAATGATTTGCTCGAGCTGCCCACTAATCAACGGCTTTTGTAACCAGAAAATGTCGCTACTCGAATGAAGTGGCGGCTGGCTTTTCTTACCCTCATCAATCGCTCCGGTGATAATAATAATCGGCAATTTTTTCGCGCCCGTGCGCTGATGGGATTCCTGCTGGCGAATGTGCTCCACTATCGCAATCCCATTCATATCCGGCAGCTGCAAATCGAGTGTGACCAAATCGTAATCGCGCAATTGTAAATGCTCCAACGCCGACTGCCCGGTCGTAGCGCAATCGACATCATATTTCTGTGCAGATAGTGCCGTAACTAACACCTCGGCAGTTTCAGCATCATCTTCCACTACCAGTAAGTGCGGTTTTATTTTTTGCGGATCCAGACGTGTGGATGGAATTTTTTGCGTTGTATCTTCGCAGGGTAAATCAAAATAAAAACTGGCGCCTTTGCCTGGTGTGGATTCCACCCCCACAGCCCCGCCCATGCGTTCAATAATTTCTTTGCAGATCGCAAGCCCCAAACCGGTACCGCCTTTTTGACGTGTATCCGATGAATCGGCTTGGGAGAATTTTTGAAACAGACGCGATCGGAAATTGTCGGGCACACCAGGGCCTTTGTCGGTGACGGTGACGCGCACGCTGCCGAAGTGGATGTCCAGCTGGATAGTCACCACATCATTGAGCGGTGAAAATTTCGCAGCATTGGACAAATAATTGGCGAGCACTTGCAACAAACGCTGATGATCGACGGATACTTTTACATCGCTGCAGGGCAGTAATTTATAAGTGACACCGTATTGCTGGGCAAAAGCCGCGTTGGATTCGATACTTTGCTGGATCAGCGGCAGCAACATTTGTTGTTGAATATCAAAATGCATTTTGCCCGCAACCAACTTTTCCATATCGAGCAAATCATTGACTAGATGGATCAAGCGCTGCGAATTATTATGCGCAATCTGGATCATGCGCGCCGACGACTCGGGTAAAGTTCCCGCGAGGCCATTCACTAAAATCCCCAGCGCGCCGCTGATCGCAGTCAGCGGTGTGCGCAGCTCATGGCTGACGGTAGAAATAAATTCATTTTTCATTTGGTCGATGCGTTTTATTTCGCTGATATCGCGCGCAATCCCCAGGTAGCCGGTAATCTCCCCCTCTGCATCGCGCAGCGCCGACACCGTCAGCAGCACCGGAAATTGGCTGCCATCTTTGCGCACATAGTGCCATTCGTTTTCATCGTCGCTGCCCTCGCGCGCCTTGGCGATAAAAACATCAAACCCGGGTTTGACTTCATAACCCAACTCGCACGTTAAATGCTGTGCGCGGGCGACAACTTCGTCGGGCAGATGGATAAGCGCAGGCGTTTGTTTATCAATGATGTCGTCGGCGCTATAGCCCAGCATCATCTCCGCACCATGGTTGAAGGTTTTGATTACGCCGGTGCGGTCGGTTGAAATTATCGCCACA
>NZ_JBRFPI010000397.1:0-3920 GCF_053579595.1 Cellvibrio sp. | reverse complement strand
GCCGGAGGCATCTCTTTTATCGATCATGATAGTTCGGGTTCAATGGAAAAGAAAAAGCAAGAAGGCTATTTCTAGTTTTTCCATCAGTCGTTTTTGACAAAAATATTTATTACATCTTACTGATTGCAAAGAGACCTTTATGAGTCATCAGTCCGAATTAATTGCACAGGATATCAATGCATATCTCGCGCAACATGAACAAAAAGAATTGCTGCGTTTTTTAACCTGCGGCAGTGTGGATGATGGAAAAAGCACCCTGATTGGTCGCTTGTTGCACGACTCCAAAATGATTTATGAAGATCAATTGGATGCAATACGTTCCGACAGTGTCAAGCACGGTACAACTGGTGAAAAAATTGATCTGGCGTTGTTAGTGGATGGTTTGCAAGCAGAGCGCGAGCAGGGCATTACTATCGATGTTGCATATCGTTATTTTTCTACTGCAAAACGCAAATTTATTATCGCGGATACTCCGGGGCACGAACAGTACACGCGCAATATGGCAACGGGTGCATCGACTTGCGATCTTGCCATTATTTTGATCGATGCACGCTACGGTGTAGTGACGCAAACTCGTCGCCACAGTTACATAGCTTCGCTGCTAGGCATTAAGCATATTGTTGTCGCCGTAAACAAAATGGACTTGTTGAATTTCGATCAGGCTGTGTTTGAAAAAATCAAACAGGATTATTTTGATTTCTCCGCAAAGCTTGGGATGAAGAATGTGATATTTGTACCTATCTCAGCACTGGATGGCGATAACGTCGTCAATCGTTCTGAGAGATCGCCCTGGTATCAAGGTCAGACCTTGATGGAAATTTTTGAAACTGTACCTATCTCGGGCGATAAAAATTACTCGGATTTCCGCTTCCCAGTGCAATATGTAAATCGCCCGAATCTCGATTTCCGCGGCTTCTGCGGCAATATTGCTTCAGGTGTAGTAAAAGTTGGTGATGAAGTGCGTGTATTGCCTTCTGGCAAGACAAGCTATGTAAAGTCTATCGTGACTTACGATGGAGAGCTGCCAGAAGCCTTTACTGGTCAGGCGGTAACACTGACACTCACAACCGAAGTTGATGTAAGTCGTGGGGATATGCTGGTGTTGGCAAAAGATTCTGTGCCCCAGTCCAACCATCTTAAAGCACATATTGTATGGATGGCAGAAAAAACTACGCAGGCCAATTCAGAATACTTGTTTAAGTTTGCCAGTAAGCTGGTGAGCGGTGTCGTTGAAGCAATCGATTATCGTATTGATGTGAATACACAGGAGCATTCAATAGTTAATCAGTTACAGTTAAATGATATTGCTGTTGTAGATATTTTATTGACCCAACCCGTCGTTGCCGACCACTACAGTAATAATCGCGCTACTGGTGCATTTATTGTGATTGATCGCCTAACGAATATCACTGTGGGGGCAGGCATGGTAATTGAACAGTTAGCGACAAAATCCACTACAGCAACGAATTACAGTGAGTTTGAGCTGGAGTTGAATGCGCTTATTCGAAAACACTTCCCTCATTGGAATGCTACTGATTTACACAAGCTGCTTAAGTGATAAATAAAGCATCCCTCGAAAAGCCCTGATGAGAATCAGGGCTTTTTTTTGCCTATTTTTTGTGAGAAATCTCGCACATTAGTTATGGTCATTGTCTGCTTTTTAATGCATCGCAAGATTAATATTCTGTATCCACGCGCACTGAATGGAAGGTCGCGTATTTTCGATATCAATTAATAAGGAGTTTTTATATGAAGTTTATTCTTTCTCTTGCTTCTATCATTATTTTATCTTTTGGTACTTCTTCATTGGCATTTGCAGCTGAAGCTCCTGCGGCTAAAGCTCCAGTAGCAAAAGTAGAGGCGGTGACAACCCAAGAAGCAATTAACATCAATACTGCTGACGTGCAGGAACTAACCAAGCTAAAAGGAATTGGGGTGAAGAAAGCAGAAGCTATCGTTGCGTGGCGCGAGGAGAACGGCAACTTCAAAACTGTAGACCAATTGCTGGAGGTTAAGGGTATTGGGGAGGCAACTCTTGCTCAAAATCACGAAAATATTCGTATTTAGGTATTTGATGGCGCCCAGCGGGCGTTAACGAATGAATTTTGCGTCGATTTTTGTTTTAATGAGAGCCCAAGTCTAGTGACTCGGGCTCTTCTTTTTTGTGAGGTCAACAAATGTCCACTCTGGATCCGCGCATTGTTGTTGCAATGGATTTTGACAATGCTGATCAATGTCTTGCCATGGCAAAACGATTATCTCCACTGGATTGCCGCTTGAAAGTAGGTAAAGAGCTTTTTACTGCGTGCGGGCCAAAAATAGTTGAACAATTAATGGCGTCGGGTTTTGAGATTTTTCTCGACCTTAAATTCCATGACATTCCCACCACTACCAGCAAAGCTGTTAAAGCCGCCGCTGAGCTTGGGGTATGGATGGTCAATGTACACGCGTCCGGCGGAGAGCGCATGATGGTTGCGGCGCGTGAGATATTGGAACGGCGTTCGGGTAAGCCACCGTTGTTGATTGCAGTCACAGTGCTGACCAGTATGGAGGCAAGTGATTTATCCGGGGTGGGAATTTTGTGCAGCCCCGAAGAACAAGTTATGAGGTTAGCTCGCCTGACCCACAGTT
Source organism: Cellvibrio sp. (assembly GCF_053579595.1). Lineage (NCBI taxonomy): Bacteria > Pseudomonadati > Pseudomonadota > Gammaproteobacteria > Cellvibrionales > Cellvibrionaceae > Cellvibrio > Cellvibrio sp. The sequence continues at coordinate 1,289 of NZ_JBRFPI010000397.1, read as the reverse complement.
GTGGCCTTGATGGAATTGTTTGTTCGGCTCAGGAGGCGACCTTAATGCGTACCCAGTTTGGGAAGGATTTTTGCCTTGTTACACCAGGTATTCGCCTGGATACATCACCCGTTGATGATCAGCGACGCACCTTGACACCCGCTGCTGCACTTGTCGCCGGGAGTAGTTATTTAGTTATTGGCCGACCGATTACCCAGTCCCCTGATCCGGCTGAGACTTGCAAGTCTATTATTCAAACCCTGCTCTAATGCTTTACGCTGTTATTAAGGAATGTGGTGCGCGCTATGAATATTTCTGCCCCTATTGTTATCACTATTGATGGGCCAAGCGGCTCCGGCAAAGGCACTCTCAGCCAGATGCTCGCTCGCCATTTGGGATATCATTTGCTGGATAGTGGTGCGCTTTATCGGTTGGTTGCACTGGCAGCGATGAAAAAAGGCACTGATTTAAGCAGCGAAGATGCAGTAAGTCAGGTGGCAGCAACGCTGGACGTGATATTTAGTCTTGAAAGTGACAACTCGGCGCAGATTTTGCTGGAGGGAGTGAGGGTGACTGATGCAATTCGTCAAGAGGCAGTAAGCATGGCTGCTTCAAAAGTGGCAGCCTACCCTGGAGTAAGAGCGGCGTTACTTGAGCGTCAGCGTGCCTTTGCGGTTGCGCCAGGATTGATCGCTGACGGCCGCGACATGGGGACTACAGTATTTCCAACCGCTAATGCGAAACTATTTTTGACCGCAAGTGCGGAGGCTCGTGCAGAACGTCGCTACAAGCAGTTACGCACAAAAGGAGAGGTTGTTGATATGGCCGATTTAGTCCGAGATATACGCGAGAGGGATGAGCGCGATTCCAATCGTGCAATTTCCCCACTTAAACCCGCGGGGGATGCGGTAATTATTGATAGCACCGCCATGACCATTGATGAAGTTTTTACAAAAATGCTGGCAGCAATTACATGATTACTTCTTTCTCCCAATCTGTGTCAATAAACGGTAAGAATGCTCAACTAGTTTGCACTCGATATTCTCTTCATAACAATATTTTCAACATGACAGCATCGGACTCCAAGATATCCTCCATTCAAGATGAGATTAGAATATGACCTTGACTTGCTTTAAAGCCTACGATATTCGCGGAAAATTGGGTGACGAGCTCAATGAAGATATTGTCTATCGTATTGGTCGTGCTTATGCGCAGTTTCTAAAGCCTAAAAGTGTAGTTGTGGGTGGCGACGTACGCCTGACAAGCAAAACATTGAAGAATGCATTGAGTAATGGTTTGCGCGACGAAGG
>NZ_JBRFPI010000396.1:0-3943 GCF_053579595.1 Cellvibrio sp. | reverse complement strand
ATTGATCAGTACCAAGGTTGCCTGCTTGGCCTTGCTTTGGGTGATGCACTAGGAGCACCTTACGAGGGAGGTCCAGTTGAAAGATTCGTTTGGAGAATTATTGGAAAAAATTCAGATGGTCTTCCTCGATGGACCGACGACACCCAGATGTCCATCGATGTTGTTGAAATATTGTTGAAATACAAAACCATCGATCAAATTGAATTAGCGAATAAATTTACACAAAGTTACCAATGGAGTCGTGGCTATGGCCCTAGTGCGGTAAAAGTACTTAAGGCTATCAAAGCTGGAGTTGATTGGAAAAGCGCAAGCACCAGGCAATTCAAAGATGGATCTTTTGGTAATGGTGCCGCAATGAGGACGCCACCTGTTGCACTATTCTTCCATAAAGATATCAATCGCTTACTCGATGAGACACGCAAAGCGGCAGAGATAACCCATGCGCATCCACTAGCAATTGACGGGGCTATAGCAATAAGCATCGCAATCTCTTCTGCATTAAATGGAAATTTTGATGATAGTTTTTGGATTGATTTAAACGAGTACTGCAGTGCTCCAATATTTAGGGAAAAATTTGGCTTGATCAAAACATGGTTGCATAACGGAGAGTTGATTAACCATCAAACAATTGTGAAGAAACTTGGAAATGGAATAAGCGCTCAAGAATCTGTCGTCACTGCCATTTATATAGCGATGCGATTTATCAACTGTAGCTTTGAGGAGTTAATAAAATTTGTTATTTCACTCAAAGGTGATGTTGACACGATAGGAGCAATGGCAGGCGCAATATGGGGAGCTTATAACGGTGTAACAAACCTGCCAAATATCCTCATAGAACAAAAAGACTACATTTTACAATTGGCCTCTCTCATTCATGAGCAGAAACCATAATACATGAGAATGAAAAAGCAAGAATCATTTGCTTAATATGAAAGAGTAATCATGGACTCACTTACTGAATGCTTCAGACCCACGGGTCAAAAAGAACTGGATTTAGTTGCCGCATCTGGCTACACGCAATGGCCACCGCGATTACCAGATCAAGATATCTTTTACCCCGTTACCAATGAGGCTTATGCGATTGCACTTACTCAATGGAATATCACCGATTTCGGTGCTGGTTATGTCACGCGCTTTTGGGTAAAAAAATCATTTATGGATCGCTACCCCATTCAGAAAGTAGGTGGGGCAAGTGCCACGGAGTGGTGGATTCCAGCTGCTGACCTTGAAGAATTCAATAAAAATATCGTGGGAAAAATTGAAGTTATCGGTGAATATCGATAACAGGAGTTTATTTAATATGGAATTGCTCGATAAAGCAAAAGGCTGCTTGGTTGGTCTGGCTGTTGGTGATGCAGTAGGCACTACGTTGGAGTTTCGCCAGCGTGGGACCTTTGAGCCTATAACCGATATGGTTGGCGGTGGACCTTTTGATTTATTACCCGGTCAATGGACTGACGATACTTCTATGGCTCTGTGTCTCGCACATAGCCTCATTTATAAAAATGGTTTTGATCCCGTCGATCAGATGAATCGATACTGCAATTGGTATCAGTACGGATACATGAGTAGCACTGGTGAATGCTTTGACATAGGTGCTACCGTTGCTACTGCACTTAACTCCTACATGAAAACCGGAAACCCTTTTAGTGGGTCAATCGATGAAAGATCCTCTGGCAATGGATCATTGATGCGCTTGGCTCCCATCGCCATTTTTTATCGCGACAATCCTGCTAAATTAATCCGTTATGCCGGTGAAAGTTCGCGAACTACCCATGGTTCTGCGGAATGCATTGATGCCTGTAAATACTTTGCCAGCTTGCTGGTAATAGCGATGTCAGCGCGTAAAAAAGAGGAATTGCTCAATACTTTTTATCAACCAACAACGCCCAAGGTCCGCGCGATTGCATCCGGTTTATATTTAGAGAAAAACTACGAGCAATTAACGGGTAGCGGTTACGCGATTGAAAGTCTTGAATCTGCACTTTGGTGTTTTCATAAAGCAGATAGTTTTGAAGAGGCTATTTTGCTTGCAGCAAATATTGGCAATGATGCCGATACTACCGCCGCTATTTGCGGGCAAATTGCTGGCGCCTTTTACGGATGTACGGGTATCCCAGGACGCTGGGTAAACTTGATTCAAAAATACGAGAATATCCAGGATATCGCAGACACTTTATTTACTCCTCACTCATCTTAAACCAATTCATTAAGGCGAATATCCAATATACAAAATAAATAGTGTCATTTAGCCAATAAACCAGTTGACACAATAGTGTCTATTTGCCACTATATGCCCATGGATGCAGGAACTGCCTCCAGATAATCCAAATGAATACCCTAACAGCGCTGGATAGACCGGTGCTTAACCCCGATGACTGGAGGATTTCCATCATGCAAAATCTGATTCTGAATACCGACTCTTACAAAACATCTCACTTTGTTCAGTACCCACAAGGGGCTGAATTTGTCTCTAGCTATATTGAATCTCGCGGCGGTGTACACGCTTCTACTGTGTTTTTCGGTTTGCAGATGTTTATCAAGCAATACCTGACCAAGCCTATAACTCTGGCGGATATCGATGAAGCAGAAATGATTTGCGCTGCTCACGGTGTACCTTTTAACCGTGATGGCTGGATGCACATCCTGACTGTTCACAATGGCTACCTGCCGTTGGAAATCGAAGCGGTACCAGAAGGTACTGAGGTTCCGACGGGTAATGTCCTGGTACAAGTAATCAATACCGACCCAACGTGTGCCTGGTTGACCAGCTATATCGAAACCGCCCTGTTACGTGCTGTTTGGTATCCCACCACCGTGGCGACAGTATCTAAAGCCTGCCAAAACATCATTGCCCGTTACTTGGATGAAACAGCCGATAACCTTAACGGCTTGCCATTCAAGCTCCACGACTTTGGTGCACGCGGTGCCAGTTCAGAAGAAACCACGGCGATTGGCGGCTTGGCACACTTAGTCAGCTTCATGGGTACCGATAACTTTTCTGCCTTGGTCGCAGCACGCCGTTATTACGGCGCAGATATGGCTGGCTTCTCTATCCCGGCAGCCGAACACAGCACTATCACCAGCTGGGGCCGTGAAGGAGAAACCGCTGCTTACGCCAATATGCTTAAACAATTTGGCGGCCAGAATAAATTGTTGGCGGTGGTGAGTGACTCTTACGATATTTGGAATGCTATTGATAATATCTGGGGCGGTGAATTAAAAACTCAGGTAGAAACTACCGGTGGTAGCCTGGTTGTGCGCCCAGATTCTGGTGAGCCGGTAGAAATTGTGCCTGAAGCGATTGAGCGTTTAATGGCAAAATTTGGTTTTAGTGTAAATGGCAAAGGGTACAAAGTGTTGCCGCCTTGTGTGCGTTTAATTCAAGGCGATGGCGTGTGCGCCGCCTCCATTGAAGCTATTTTGGCAGAAATGCAAAAACGCGGTTTGAGCGCGGATAATGTGGCTTTTGGTATGGGTGGAGAGTTATTGCAAAAAGTTAACCGCGATACACAAAAATTCGCCATGAAGGCCTCGGCTATTTGTATTAATGGCCAATGGCACGATGTGTATAAAGACCCTATCACCGACCAGGGCAAGCGCTCTAAAAAAGGCCGTTTGGCATTAATTAAGGAAAATGGCCAATTTAAAACTGTGCCGAAAGATGCGATAGGTGCTGAGCAAAATCAATTGGTGAGCGTGTACCGCAATGGGCAAGTGTTAGCGGATTATAGCTTTGCGCAAGTAAGGGAAAATGCGTTAAAAGGTTGATTGGCTCAGCAGGTAATTCGGCGATGATGTAAAACTTGAGCCAACAAAAAAGCCTAACCCGCGAGGGTTAGGCTTTTGTATTTGGTGGGCCCACCAGGACTTGAACCTGGGACCTGCCGATTATGAGTCGGACGCTCTAACCAACTGAGCTATAGGCCCTTTAAAACGGATG
>NZ_JBRFPI010000395.1:0-3962 GCF_053579595.1 Cellvibrio sp. | reverse complement strand
CCAGAGTTGCTAAAAAGGACTGGCCATCATTTGGCTATCGGCAGCAGGACTGGTTGGCGCTAAAGGGTAAATCGGCGGAGGTGCGCGGTTGGATAGGCTCACAAAAATCCAGGCGCTCACAGCAGTTCAAGCCGTTGGTGATGCAGCTGCGATCACCTTCATCCATAAAAGTAATCGCAGACTAATCTGGTTAGAAAAGCTCTTCGGGTAAGGTCGCTTGTTCGCTAGACTCGGTGCCAGCGGCTGAAGTGCGGCCAGTATCCTCCCCTAAAAATACTTCAAAAATCGCATCAGGATCGCCCGGCATAGCGGGTTTACCGGTATCCGGGTTGATCCGCACAGTAACTATACCTTCCGGTTGGCGCGGCAGTTGGTCGGGCACACCTTCCAGTGCAGTGCGCATAAAATCGATCCAGATAGGCAGCGCCGCCGAGCTGCCGAACTCTTTGCGTCCCAATAGTGTATTTGCATCAAAGCCGACCCAGACGCTAGTGGCGATATTGGGGTTGTAACCAGAGAACCAGCTATCGCGCGGGCCGTTGGTGGTCCCGGTTTTGCCCGCGATATCATTGCGCCCGAGTTGCTTGGCCAGACGGCCGGTACCCTTATCCACTACATCGCGCAGCATTGAGTCGATCAGGTAGGCAACGCGTGCATCGATAATACGCGGTGCCCGCAGATTGCTGTCAAGGCTGGGTGTTGCCGGTATCAAGCTGCCATCATCGGCATAGCTGAGTTGGTTGATCTCGCACTCTTTACATACGCGCTTCGGGCGCGCCTCGTAAACCACCTTGCCTTTATCATCCTCAATTCGTGTCACCAAATAAGGGTCAACTTTAAAGCCGCCATTGGCAAAACTGGCGTAGGCGGTCGCCATCTGCATGGGGGTGAGCGCATGGGTGCCCAACGCCAGAGTCAGGTCGCGCGGGAATTCTTTGGGGTTAAAGCCAAAGCGTGCGAGGCTATCGAGTGCGGTCTGCATGCCGATACTGCGCAGCAAACGAATCGATACCAAATTGCGTGAGCGGTAGAGCGCTTGGCGCATACGCATAGGGCCGACAAACTTGCCGTCATCATTCTCCGGGCGCCAGGCGATACCAGTACTGGTATTTTCAATCACGATAGGAGCATCGTTAATAATCGACGCCGGAGTAAATCCATTTTCCAGTGCCGCGGTATAAATCAACGGTTTAAAGCTGGAACCGGGTTGGCGCGCACCCTGAATCGCACGGTTGTAATGGCTTTGGTTGAAGTCGAGGCCGCCAACCAGCGAGCGAATCGCTCCATCCATGGGGTCGAGGGATACCAATGCCGCTTGGATCGCGGGCACCTGGCTAAAACGCCATTCGTCATCATTGTCTTTGGTGATACGTACCACATCGCCCGCTTTGAGGAATTCGGTCACTGCTTTGTAGGCGGCGCCGCGACTATCTTCAGTGAAGTAAGGGCGCACATTCGATAGCCCCTGCTCCCAGCCCAAATCAACGTAATCGCCATTGCTCATCAGTACGCGCAGTGATTTTTCCTGTGCATCCACCACGACTGCTGGCTCTTGCCCACCGAGGGTGGGGATGCTTTGGAGCTGGTCTTGCCAGTTGATCAGGTCTGCATCTGTCGAAGGTTTAAGGCGCAGCTCCGGGCCTCGATAGCCGTGGCGCAGGTCATATCCCAACAAACCCTTGAGTACCGCAGCCTGTGCGGTGGCTTGCATGGCGCTATCGACACTGGTGTAAACCTTGTAGCCATCGGTGTAGGCCTTGTCGCCAAAGCGATCCAGCACTTCCTGACGTGCCATTTCGGAGATATAGGGGGCTTGTACATCCAGCGTGGTGCCGTGGTAGCTGGCGGTATTGGGCTCGTTGATCGCAGCCTCGTAAGTGGCTTGGTCGATGTGCTTCAGCTCATACATGCGCCCGATAATCCAGTCGCGGCGAATCATGGCACGCTTGAGATTGGCGAGTGGGTTGTAGGCGGAGGGTGCTTTCAGCACACCCACAATCATGGCGTATTGGGCAACACTGAGTTCGTGGATGTCCTTGCCATAATAGATCTGCGCAGCTGCCTGCAGGCCATAGGCGCGGTTACCGAAGAACATTTTGTTATTGAACAACTCAAGGATTTCTTCCTTGGTAAATTTCCGTTCAATTTCAAGGGATAAGAGGATTTCGTTAAACTTGCGTGAGAAGATTTGTTTGCGAGTGAGAAAGAAATCACGCGCCAACTGTTGAGTAATAGTACTTCCGCCCGATTGGATGGCGCCGGACTTCAGAATTTGTGATGCGGCGCGCAACATGCCTTTTAGAGAAACTCCATGATGCTCAAAGAACTCTGCATCTTCGGCGGAGAGGAGTGCTTTTATATACAGGGGCGGTATCTGATCGTAGGTCAGCGGAGTGCGACGTTGTTCGCCAAACTCACCTATTAATTTGCCGTCGCTTGAATAAACCCGTAAAGGGGTCTGTAATTTAACCTCCCTTAATGAATCAACCGATGGCAATTTAGGGCTCAAATAAAGATAGAGTCCGGCGAATGTCACCAAAGTAACGCTGAAACCGGCCAGTAACAGCCAGAAAATAATGCCGAAGAAGGATTTTTTACTGAACATTTTTTCTATGTGAATTAATGAGTTAGCGCGGTCGCCGCAGGTGGCGGGCATTATACGGGCTTTTTGCCTGTTTACATATTCATCGGTTTGTTGCAGGCTTAAGTTAAAGTGCTATAACATAAACAACGTCTAAGTTACGGATATAGATAGAAAAATGGGCATTTTAAGTTTCCTCGATAAGAAGGCTAAGCCGGTGGTCGGGTTGGACATTAGTTCCACCTCGGTCAAATTGCTTGAACTTAGTCGCAGTGGCGATCGCTACCGCGTTGAGTCCTATACCGTAAAAGCGCTACCACCTAATGCGGTGGTGGAGAAGAACATCGCTGACCCCGCCGCTGTGGCGGAGATTGTCAGATCTATGGTCAAACAATCCAAAACCAAGCTCAAGCATGCGGCTGTTGCTGTTGCTGGCTCGGCGGTGATCACCAAAATGATCGATATGCCCATGGATTTGAATGATGACGCCATGGAAAGCCAGATCGCGGCAGAAGCTGATCAATATATCCCCTTCCCTCTGGAAGAGGTTGCACTCGATTTTGAGGTGCAGGGTATTTCCCCGCGCAATCCTGATCAGGTAGAGGTGTTGCTGGCTGCGTGCCGTCGCGAGAACGTTGAGGTTCGCCAGCAGGTTCTTGCTGATTCCGATTTGATCGCTGAAAAAGTGGATATTGAAGCCTATTGTATGGAGCGCGCGTTTGAATTGATCGCCGAGCAATTGGAGGATCAGGAAGGGCAGGTTGTCGCGATTATCGATATCGGTGCCACCATGACCACATTGAGCGTGTTGGTGGATGGTAAAACAGTCTATACCCGTGAGCAGTTATTTGGCGGTCGCCAGTTGACTGAAGAAATCCAGCGTCGCTATGGCTTATCGCGCGAAGAGGCCGGACTGGCCAAGAAACAAGGTGGATTACCCGACGATTACGAAATGGAAGTTCTTACCCCCTTTAAAGATGCGGTGGTGCAGCAGGTTACCCGCTCATTGCAATTCTTCTTTTCCGCAAGTCAGTACAACGATGTGGATTACATCATTCTTGCTGGTGGGGTTGCCTCGCTGGAGGGATTGGTTGGATTGATCGAAGAAAAGTTAGGCACGCAAACAGTGGTCGCCAACCCCTTTGCGCGTATGTCCGTTTCATCCAGAGTGAACGCGGTTTCGCTTGCGAACGATGCTCCTGCATTGATGATTGTTACGGGTTTGGCAATGAGGAGTTTTGACTAATGGCCAAAATTAACTTATTGCCCTGGCGCGAAGCCTATCGGCAAGAGAAAAAGCGCGAATTCCTGGGGATTATTGGTGGTATTGGTTTGGCTGCAGCATTTGGTGCCTATGTTTGGGTGTCGAGTGTGCAATCAG
>NZ_JBRFPI010000394.1:0-3984 GCF_053579595.1 Cellvibrio sp. | reverse complement strand
GGCAATACCGCGCTCGATGCGGCGCACTGGCTCAAGGCCGGTGTTTTTGGCGATATCTGTCGCTTTCGATGCCCAGGGGGAAATAGTCCCAAGGCGCGGCACTACCAGAAAGAGCTCACCTTCATGACTCACTTGACCTTCGACTTTAGGGCCATAGGTCAGCAGTTGTTGCAACACTTGCTGCTGTTCAGTACTCAAAGGTGCAGCAACATTGGCGAAATGCACAAACTCGGAGCTGACGCTGGTCACAGCAGGAACGCGCTGTTGCAGGTTGGCCAGGAGTTTTTGCGTACGGAAACTGGAAAGAGCGGGAGCGCCACGCAGAATCAGCATAGTGGGAAGAGCCTCAGCATCGGGGGGATATGAAAAAGGCCGCCATTGTACTGGATTTTGCGGACCAGCCGACAGAAGTTTCACCGAATAAGGATGAAAGAGGAGGTTAATCCTGATCGCTAGTAACCAATCCACAGCGTTTACGGATCCGGCTCAGGCCAACGGGGGTAATCCCGAGATAACGGGCAATATCCTGCTGCGTAAGCCGCGCCATCAACACCGGTTCCCGCTCACAAAATGCCAGATAGCGCTGTTCAGGCGACAAGCACAAGAACTCGTATTCGCGCTGCTCCTTTTTCATGGCCAACTGCAACAGCGCCTGATTGAGTTTTTGCAGAACCACTGGGTCATCCGCTAGCGGCCCTACAAATACCGAAGCCGGGACTTCCAGTACAGCGCAGTCCTCCAGTGCCAAGACAGAGAAAGCATTAGCACTACCAGCGACTACTGCCTGCATACTGGCGATAAACCCACCCTCTGCAATAAACGATTTAATAAATTCCTTTCCATCCTTCGTTTCGTAAAACGCCTTTACCAATCCTCGCTCAATAAAAAAGAGCTGCTGATTTTTTTCATACTGACGCAATAAAAAAGAGCCTTTCATTACCTGACGAACGCATCCAAATGCCTGCAACATTTCACGCACATCACTCTCCTTCGATAATTTATATAGCGACATTATTTAATGTATTAATACACCGCCCGCTTAACCCAGGTTAATGCAATATCCGCAACACTACCGCATGCTGCAAAAAAATATTACCTATACACATTAATAAGTGTGATAACAGCAACCACACCAGAGGGCACATATGCTATTAGAGTCGCAAACAATACTTATTACTGGCGGCACATCCGGTGTCGGTTATCAACTGGTAAAACAATTGGCGGCGCGTAAAAATAAAATCATTGTGATCGCACGCGATGAAAATAAATTGCGCGCGTTGCACAACGAATTACCTACTATCTCTTACTACCAATGTTCATTGGCAGATCACAATCAATTAATCTCGACGCTAAATACCATTACCAGCCAGTATCGGGATATTAGCGTGCTAATCAATAATGCGGGCATTCAATTTACTCCCATGCTGACTGATATCGATTTTGTTATGGATAATATCGATGAAGAAATTTCCATTAATTTAACAGCACCCATCATTATTTGTGCATTCTTTGTTAGCCTATGGGAAAAGCGCCACCAGCCCTCGGCAATTATCAATATCACATCCGGGCTTGCGTTTTATCCCAAAAAAAATTCAGCCGTTTATTGTGCAACCAAAGCAGGCCTGCGCAATTTCACAACAAGTTTAGGGTATCAGTTGGAAAATACGCCTATCAACGTACATGAAGCCATATTGCCGCTCGTTGACACACCTATGACTCACGGACGCAGCGCTAAAAAAATAACACCCGCCTATGCCGCACAGGAAATTATTAAAGGAATAGAAAATAATCGCGCTGAAATTTTTATTGGCAAAACAAAATTTATTCCGCTGCTTGCACGCCTGAGCCCGAAATTAATGGCGGCAATTTTAAAATCTGCGTAAGCGGATTAGTGCAAATGCGTCATCACTTTGAAATAAAAAATAAGCCACATCTCAAAGTGAAAAGGCGACCTAAAGCTCGTGCATGAATAACAAGAAAAAACTGCCTTATAACTAAAAAGTCTCAATTTCGGCGTATTTTTGTGCAGAGTTTTAACAAAAACTTACGTTTTTCCACCCATTTCCGCCCTGATTTGGGACGCCAAAGGCGTCAAATGTCACATTTTTCAGCATTTTTTTAACCGTTTGTCGGCTTTTTTTGAGCGTCTGAAAATCGCCGTATCCCTTGTGGCTCGGGGGATAGAGGCAAAAAAGGTCAAATAATCACCAAATCGCTAGCCCATGTGTGCTCAAAAAACAAGCTAGGCACACAAAAAAAGTGCCTATACCATGGCGATGTATTTGCACGGGTCATTAATGGAATTGGATTCGGCATGAATGCGCACACACGAAGAGAACAGCCTTTCGGGCGTTGCAGTTCAGCAACCGGAGTAACCCCTTATGGAAATTCGCAAACCATCAGTGTTAGTGATTAAGTCCATCCTGACGAGCCTCGTAATCGGTTCGTTACTTATTGCCAGCAGCGTGCTGCTGGTGCGTAGCACCCCTCCGACCCAGTTGGAACAGGTGCTTGAAGCAGGCGAATTGCGTGTTTTATCCAGCAATGGTCCTACTACCTACTACGAAGGCTCCAATGGCCTGACGGGTTTTGAATATAGCCTTGTAAAAGGCTTTGCGGATTCGCTCGGCCTGAAACTGATCGTTGAAGATGAATCTGACCTCGACAAAATGCTGAACAGCGTTGCCGGGCGACATGTCCATTTTGCTGCCGCAGGCTTAACAGCGCTGGAAAGCCGCGCCAATAAGGTCACCTTTGCCGCCCCGTTTATGCAAGTTACCCAGCAGTTGGTTTACAACAGCCGCCTGCCCCAACCTGCCAGCGTTGCGGACTTGAACGGCAAAGAAGTGCTGGTGGTTGCCAACTCTTCCCATGCGGAGCGATTCAAAGCGCTGCAAGCCGAATTCCCGGAACTGCAGTGGCGTGCCGTAATCAACGCCGAAATGATCGACCTGCTTGAAATGATCAACAAAGGCGAAGCAGATTACGCCGTCATCGACTCCAGCGCCTACGACCTGAACCGCTATTCCTATCCCAAAGCCCAGTTAGCATTTGATGTCAGTGATCCACAACCCTTGGCATGGGCATTCCCTACCCAACGCGATACCAGCCTGTTTGATGCCGCACAACAATATCTGAACAGCATTAAAGCAGATGGCACACTTGCGAAAGTGACTGAAGAATTTTTTGACCGCCATATAGAAGAAGTAACTACTGGCGAAGCTATGGCGTTTACCTATCGCCTCGAGCAGCGTTTGCCACAATGGATTGATGATATGAAAGCGGCAGCAGCAGAGTTTGGCCTGGATTGGCAAATGCTGGCGGCGATTAGTTATCAGGAATCCCACTGGAAAGCAGATGCGAGGTCCCACACCGGCGTACGCGGTTTGATGATGCTGACCAAAAATACCGCCAAGGCGATGGGCATTCAGGATCGTGAAGATCCAAAACAAAGCATTCGCGGCGGCGCCAAGTACCTGAGCATAGTATTGGAGCGGTTACCCAAACGCATTCAGGGTGAAGACAGGCTAAATATGGCACTGGCCGCATACAACCAGGGACTTGGCCATGTAGAAGATGCGCGAGTACTGACCGAGCGCATGGGCGGTGACCCAACCAAGTGGGACGATGTGCGCAAATACATGCCGCTATTATCCAAACACCAATATTACAGCCGCGCCAAACACGGTTATATGCGCGGTTGGGAGCCAGACGGATTCGTCGATAACGTGTGCAACTACCACAAAATCATCGGCAGGCATCAACAGCAAGAAGAGTTCCGCATCGCCACCACCAATACCGGTAATCGTTTGTCAGCCAATACCCGTCAAGTTGATACCGAGCAAGCCAACGCCGAGAGCAATAATCTGAAAAGCGCGCCAGGTACAGTATCTGTGCTTTGATCTACACCCTATTTACAAGCCATCCCCGACACTGCCGCCTATGCGGCAGTTTTTGTTTCTGGTAGACATAAAAACCACACGC
>NZ_JBRFPI010000393.1:0-4007 GCF_053579595.1 Cellvibrio sp. | reverse complement strand
ACGCCACGCCACGGCTGCAAGGGCCCCGGCGCCACCGCCTGGCTGGAGGGCCTCGGCCTGCCGATTCCGCCGACCTCCAACAGCTGGCTGCCGCTCGACGGTGGCGGCCTGATCGCCCCCCTCGGCTTCACCCAGTACCTGGCCTATCGGACGGCTGACAAGCTTGCCGCGCATATCCGGAATGATGCAGAAACTACAGGAGTGGTTGCAGCCTTCTGAAATTTTCAGATAAGCATAGTGACGCGGGGTCAGCTTGATACCTTGCGGTGGCACCAGATCAGTAAAAGGGTTGTGGGTTGGGTTCGGTGGCAAGTGTTCGTGTACCTGCGACAATACCTCTTCATAGGCATGAGCGCCGGTAATCCCCAATACATTCGGGTGAACCTGAATAATTTCATCTTTCTTGGCACCCAAACAGCCAGTGACCAGCACTTTGCCATTTTCGGCCAGGGCTTCACCAATCGCCCCCAAAGACTCCTGCACGGCACTATCGATAAAACCACAGGTATTCACGATCACCATATCGGCATCGTTGTAGGTGGGCACAATGTTGTAGCCTTCCATGCGCAGCTGGGTGAGGATCCGCTCGGAATCCACCAGATTTTTAGGGCAGCCGAGCGACACAAAACCGATGGTATTTCCCTTGCTACTGGCGATCAGCGACTGGCTGGCGAGCGATTTGGCGGGGGCATCCAAGGTGGTAGTTTGCGACGGGTCGAAGGTATTTACGGTCATAGTGTCTCGTGAGAATACTGGTACAAATGGAGGGGCTTAAAAAAGTGGGCGGATTGTACCTGAAGTCGGCAAAACTTCCATCCAATATCGATTAAAAAATAGCCAGAAAAGCGCCTGTCGTGGAAATACAGGCTGTTGGGCGAGCCAATGGCAAACTCATCGCCCATCGCTAGCGCTGAGATCAAGCCTTATAGCTCGACAACTGTCGTTTGATTTCCTCCGTTAGTTGCGAGACTTCCTCGGCTGAGCGCAGAGTTTCTTGTATGCGTTGATGGTTTTTATCGCTATTGTTGTTGATTCGGGTAATGTTGCTATTAATGTCTTCTGCAACTTTACTCTGCTCGCGTACAGAGGTCGAAATTTCCTGATTCAAGCCACTGAGCTGTGAAACTGCCGACAATACTTGCTGGATCGATTTTCCTGATCCATCGGCCGCCGTAACGTTTGCATGCACCTGATCTTCTGCGAGCCGCATCTGTTCGGAAGCATTAATCGAATTCTCCTGAAAGCGTTTCACCATCTTATCAACCTCTGCAGTAGAGGCTTGGGTACGGCTAGCCAATGAGCGAACCTCATCGGCCACTACCGCAAAGCCACGGCCTTGTTCGCCAGCGCGCGCCGCTTCAATGGCCGCATTCAATGCCAACAAATTGGTTTGCTCCGCAATCGAACGGATCACATTCAGCACCGCACCAATTTCATTGGTCGCATCGGCCAGCGCTTCAATCCCATGAGCAGCTTGCTCAATATTGGTTGCCAGTGTTTGGGTGGAATCAATCGTCTCGCGCAGATTGCGATATCCCTGTTCCGATTCCTGTTTAGCCTGATCTGCCGCTTGCGCAACACTATCGGCATTATTGGCGACCTGCTCGGCCGAGGTGCTCATTTCATAAATGGCGCTGGCGATACTATTAATTTCCTGGCTTTGCTACTCTCCTGCCTGATTGGATTCAGCGGCAATGGTTTTTAATTGATTTGCCGACGCAAATAATTGGTTGGTTGCACTCGCTACCGAGTTGATGGTTTTTTGCAAACGATCCATCAAGCTATCAAAACCATTTGCCAAATCCGCCAGCTCATCACTGCCAGAGGAATTAAAGCGCAGTGTCAAATCACCTTCGCCATTCACTATATCGTGCAAACGCTGGGTGGTTTTATGCAGGGGTTTAATAATTACCGCCTGAATTAATTGATACACAATTATTACCATCACCAAACCACCCAGCAAAATAATTAAGGCCGTTTTGAGCGATGCCGATGCCACCATCCCATCAACTTCATCATTGGAATAAGCGGTAATGATTTCGTATTTCCAGGGACCAAAAATTTTGCTATCTAACTGCCAACCGGATGTTTGGCCTGAAAGAATAGCGGTTACCTCCTCCGGTGTGATGTTGTCTGAATGTACTCTTATTGCACCGAGGTTATCGCGAATCGCCACAAAACCTTTGCGCAGTACGCGGCTTTTTTGCACGGCCGCAAACAGCTCCTGCAAATCGGCTTTATAGCCGACATACCAAACGCCGATGGTATTAGATGATGTATCAGTAATTGGTTCATAACCGGTGAGATAGGGGCTGCCCAAAATATCGACCAAACCATAAAACGATTTACCCTGCTGGATTTCTTTAATCGCAGCACCTTGCGGAGCTAAAACAGTTCCGGTCGCGCGACCAGTAGGCGTCATAACATTGGTGGAGATGCGCACATAATCAGCACCATCGCGCGAAAAAATTGTCGCCGTGCCGCCCATGATGCCAGTGACTTTATCGACCAGCTCGAATTGATTACCGATAGGTGTATCGCCCAATAATAGCTCGGGCACATCGCGGTCATTCACCCGAATTTTTTCACCCTGTACCGGACTGCCGAACTGCGCACCATAATCGCGCAACAATGCCATACTACTTTTAACGCGCTCAGCCATAATCGCGTCTATAACCCCCAACAAGCGCAACGACTCTTTACTAATGCGTTCACTTTCTGCACTCGCCTGCTCTCGCACGGCACGACTCTCAAAAATATAAAACGTAATCGCAGAAAGAATCAGACCGCCAAACACAATCACAGCCAAAGCGACCATGAATTTTTTAGTAATGGACATAAAAAAACACCCCCGATATACCTACTCAATTGAATCTCTTTAAATAACTACAATTAATTTATTCTAGCTGGAGATAGGGGTTTTACTACTCATGACAATTTGATATCACTGCCTCTGAGATGGCAAATGACCAAGAAGGGAATTAAAAATTTAGACTACGCAGGGAGGCTGCCATTACATCCGTTCAACTTCAACAAATTCACTATAAAGACCATCAACATCAAATACGGCAATTTTAAACTCATATTCACCGTGCAAGCCATTCAAGTAATAAGTGGCCGCACCTTTATCACTAATAATAATGCTTGTGAAATAGCTATCAATTTCTCGTTTATAACGCAACTCATAACCCCCTATTTCACCAATATCCATATAGTCACCATTCACACGCTGATTCGGTGTAACCCAGTGGATTTCTACAACATTTTTCTCAGAGGATGCAGCGCTACTGGAAACATCAGAGGCAATACTAGAACCCGGAGGTGAAGTTGTCGATGACAGAGAGCTATTAGCTACAAGCGAAGATACCGCACGGGAGCTTTGCCCTACATAGCTTGTGCTGGTCGTACCCGCACTACCACTCCCACCACCACAAGCACCCAGAGTGAGCCCGGCCACAACAACCATTGTCGTTGAATAGCGCTTAAAAAAGGGCGTTTTTAGCCCAAAATTGATAAATAGCATCTAATTAACACCTCAATAAATATCACACTCATTCACTCGATGTTATTTAAATGTTACATTAATCTTTGAACATTAATTTTAATAACACAAATAACAATCAGTGCAGACACCTATTAATTATAATTATTTACAATGCCATTTTATTAAAAGCACTACTCAATTTTACAATCCATTACCTCCCGAAGGAATATTTTTCAAAATACTATTCAAAGCCTGGATAATCACTACTTTACGCGCACCTATATTCATCCGCATAAAACCGCTACCTCCCTCACCAAATACCGTTCCGGGATTCATACCCACTTTACATGTGCGTACAAAAAAATCGCGCAGCTGTGCATCACCCATCCCCAACCCCCTGCAATCGAGCCACAACAAATAAGTCGCTTCGGGCTTTATCAATTTTATCTGTGGAATTTCCCGTGCGATAAAATCGGCGGCAAAATCCCGCGTCTCCTCCAAATACCGCATCAAAGCATCCAAC
>NZ_JBRFPI010000392.1:0-4013 GCF_053579595.1 Cellvibrio sp. | reverse complement strand
AAAATTATTTGCAGCGAAGTGCTGGAACATATTCCCGACTATCAAGGTGTGCTCGCCGAAATCGAACGCATCTTAAAACCTGGCGGCCTGCTGGCTGTTACTGTGCCGCGCGCCTGGCCAGAAAAAATTTGTTGGTGGTTAAGCAGCGAATACCACCAAGTTGAGGGCGGCCATATCCGTATTTTTAATGGATCACATCTGCGCCGTGAAATTGAGCAGCGTCCATTTAACTTTTATAAACGCCACTGGGCGCATGCACTGCATTCACCCTTTTGGTGGCTAAAATGCCTCTGGTGGAAAACCCAGGATACCAATCCGCTGATCAAAAGCTATCATCGTTTATTAGTCTGGGATTTAATGGAAAAACCCTGGCTAACACAAACGCTGGAAAAATGGCTAAATCCAATAATGGGAAAAAGTGTGGTGATGTATTTCAGGAAAGAGAATTCACAATGAAGAATTTATTGCTCACTAAAGGATTTTTCCCCGAGTCGCTATTGCGACCAACCGTTAATTATATCCTGCAAACCCAATTACCCAACGGTTGCATCCCATGGTTTACCGGCGGTAAGGCTGATCCCTGGGATCATATCGAAGCTGCCATGGGTTTAACCATTGGCGGTGAATTAGCAGCTGCACGCCGCGCCTATCAATGGCTTGCGCAAGAACAACTGGAAGATGGCAGTTGGTGGGCAAATTATCTCGGTGATGAAGCGGTCGATAAAGATCATCGCGAAACCAATTTTATTGCCTACATCGCCACCGGTATTTGGCATTATTATTTAGTAACGGAAGATGCAAGCGTTCTACGCGAATTTCTTCCGTCTGTAAAAAAAGCGATTGAATTTGTCTTGCGCTACCAGGCACCGACGGGTGAAATTTATTGGGCAGTCGCTGAAGATGGCAGCGCAAAAAAAGATGCGTTGGTAACAGCGTCCAGCTCAATTTATAAAAGCCTTGAATGCGCGATTTTAATCGCACAGACCCTGGGCGAAGAATCGGTGCATTGGTATAAAGCGTATCAACATCTGGGAAATACATTGCGTCATCATCCCGAATGTTTTGATCGCACCTGGGAACCCAAAACCCGTTTCTCTATGGATTGGTTCTATCCTATTCTTACCGGAATTGCGCAGGGAAAATCCGCGCAGCAACGCATCGACAGTAAATGGCATACCTTTGTTGAACCCAATATCGGCTGCCGCTGCGTAAGCGATGAACCCTGGGTAACCGTTGCGGAGTCCTGTGAATTAACACTCGCATTATTAGCAGCAGGCGAACACGCCAAAGCGGTAAATTTATTTAGTTGGTTATTCCAATTTATGGACGCAGATGGTGGCTACTGGACCGGCTACAACTTCCGCGATGATGTAATCTGGCCACGCGAAAAAACTACCTGGACTACCGGCGCGATTTTATTAGCCGCCGATGCCCTCACCGAACACACAGGCGCCGCGCGTTTATTTATTCAATCTGCGTTAATAGCGGAATCTGTGGTGGATGATACAGACCAATCACTGCACGCCAAAACCGAGCATTGATTTTTGCGCAGTTGATCTTCTACGCAACCAATTGATCTTTTAAGAAACTAGCGACTATGCGAATCCCACGAATTTTTACCGAACAAAATTTGCTGAGCGGCGAACAGATCGAACTGGAAGAAGCCGCCTCGCACCATTTAAGCAAAGTGCTGCGCATGCAAGCCGGACGTGAATTGATTTTATTCAACGGCGCCGGTGGCGAATTTGCTGCGACTATCCATGAAGTGAATAAAAAACATGTGATTGTCAGCGTGCAAGAGCACACAGTGGATAATCGTGAATCGCCCCTGGAACTGGAACTCGCCATCGGCATTTCGCGCGGCGAACGGTTCGAGTGGGTGCTACAAAAAGCCACCGAACTCGGCGTCACCAAAATTACACCGCTAATTACTGAACGCACTGAAGTGAAGGTGAATGGCGACCGTCAGGAAAAAATGCACGACCGCTGGCAACATATCCTTATCAGCGCTTGCGAGCAGTGTCAACGCAATTTGCTTCCACAATTAGCCGCGCCCATCCAAATTTCCGATTGGCTTCCTCAGGTAAATTCCGATCAGCGTTTTGTACTACATCACCGCGACAGCCAACGCCTCCCCGCTGATAAAACACCAGCCAGCGTCACCCTGTTAATCGGCCCCGAAGGCGGCCTAAGCGAACGCGAAATCGCCCACGCACTGGAGCAGGATTTTAAAGCGCTGACTTTAGGCCCGAGAGTATTACGAACGGAGACGGCACCGGTAGCAGCGATTAGTTTAGTGCAGTATTTGTGGGGGGATTTTTAACGGGCATTTCAAGCTAAGTGCAAGGAAAGATTATTCAACACTTTTATGCGCATAAAAGTGTTGAATAATACATTTATTGGCGCATAATAGTGAAAATAATCCCTATTTTATACACCTAAAGGTGTTTTTAGCCTTGGATGGTCAGGATCTTTCCCATGAAGCGCTCATTACTCGAAAAGTTATTGAAATGGAAAGAGCAGCCCACGCGCAAACCTCTGCTGATTGATGGCGCGCGCCAAACAGGGAAAACCTATCTGCTCCAGACCCTACTCGGCGGTTGTTTTAAGAATGTGCTGCGTGTGGATTTCCTCGAAAATCCCCAGCTTGCCGATGCTTTTGCCGGCTCTCTGGCGCCGCAAGATGTACTCTCAAACCTGGAGCTACTGACCGGAAAACTCATAAATCCAGACACGGATTTGATAATCCTCGATGAAATAGGCGAATGCCCCAAGGCAGTGACATCGCTCAAATATTTCGCCGAGCAAGCGTCAGGCTGGTTTGTTGCTGCTAGCGGTTCCAATATTGGACTGTTGAATAGTTTTCCCGTAGGTAAAGTGGAACAGCACAACTTGCGTCCATTGACGTTCAGGGAATTTTTATGGGCGGCCAATGAACCCGCTTTGATAAAAGCCTATGAGGCGCAAACCAATTCCGCTGCTGCACACAGCAAGCTATTCGATAAATTAACTGATTATTATTTTACCGGCGGTATGCCGGAAGCAGTTTCCAGCTGGTTTGATCATGCTGATAAAAGTATTCTTGAACGCATAGCGGCAGTACAAAAAATCCATGCAGATCTCATTGCCGGTTATCAACGGGATTTTGGCAAATATGCCGGTAAGGCGGATGCACAATTAATTGAATTGGTATTCAAGAATATTCCATCGCAGTTAGCGGCAGTGTTGGATGAATCGGTAAAGCGGTTTAAATTTAAAAATATTGCCGAGCGAAAATCCCGGTACTCGGAGTTTGAAAGTCCAATCAATTGGCTACACCAATGCCGACTTGCACTAAAAAACTACCCCATTGAAGGCATGCCTAAAGCGCCCTTGGCGGCTTACCAAAAAGAGAACATGGTAAAACTGTTTTTGTTCGATGTGGGTTTGCTCAACCACATGTTAAATACGGGATACAAAGAAATTAAACAACAGGGCTACGAATACAAAGGTTTTGTTGCCGAAAATTTTGTGCAACAAGAGCTCGCCGCCATCGGCATTGAGCCCAGTTATTCCTGGGGTGATGCGCGTGCTGAAATTGAATTTATTATTACCAATGACGAAGGCAAGATTGTGCCGATAGAAGTTAAAAGCGGAAAACGCACCCGTGCAAAATCGTTGCAGTCCTACATCGAAAAATGCAGTCCCCATAAAACCATCAAGCTCACTGGTACCCAAGGTTCAGCGCCAGAAGAAAAAAACAATATTGTGATACCGCTTTATTATACGGAATATGTTTTGGAGCGGATTTAACTGGAAAAATGTGCGGTGCGAAATTGAAGTGATCAGCTTGGTGCAGTATTTGTGGGGGGATTTTTAATACATAGCGAATGAAAATATTTCTACTCACTCATGAACGCGAACTACTGCGCCCCTCCAATACGGGCGTGTTGGCACAAAGCATCGCGCCGGAAATAGTAGAGCGAATCATTTGGGCGAGAAACACACCTGATCCAGCTTTGCTGGATGCAATC
>NZ_JBRFPI010000391.1:0-4069 GCF_053579595.1 Cellvibrio sp. | reverse complement strand
TACGGCTTTTTTGCGCATGCCCCAGATTTTATTTACAGCGTCGTTGCCCCAGGCAATGGAGTAGCTGATGCGGCCGGTGTTGGTGTCCTGCGCTGCGCTGTCGAGCAAGTCAGTCAGTTTTTTTACATCCGCTTTTAATTCATCGTCGGAATTTGCCGTGTATTCAACCAGGTTGATGCCCTGGATTTTTTCACCGCTTTCCGGTGCAGGAAAAAACTCCGCCACGCTATGCCATACGATATCGTTCATCGCCAGATTCAATACTTTTGAATCGACGGTTTCAATGGAAGTCGGCTCGGCCGTCATCAGTTGCGTTGCATCGCGCAGGGCGACGTTGAAATCGCGATAGTTGACGTTAATCAGCGCGCTGTATTTTGGGATGGGCAATAAATTGATTTTAGCTTCGGTGATAAAACCGAGCGTACCTTCACTGCCACACAAAATATTGTTGAGATTAAAACGACCTTGTTCGTCGCGGATATGCGCTAAATCATAACCGGTGAGGCAGCGATTTAATTTGGGAAATTTTGCGTCGATCAGCGCGTGATGCTCGCGTTGAATAGCATCGATTATGCGGTGAACTTCACCGACGCGGTCATCGCGCTTCCATAAATTTTCCAGTTCGCTTTCATTGATGGGCGCAGAGGTCCACTCGGTGCCATCAAGCAGTACAGTTTTTAATTCCAATACGTGATCACGGGTTTTGCCATAGCGGCATGAGCCTTGGCCAGAGGCATCGGTATTGATCATGCCGCCGATGGTGGCGCGGTTACTGGTAGAGAGTTCCGGCGCAAAAAATAATCCGTGGGGTTTGACTGCGGCATTGAGTTGGTCTTTCACCACGCCACATTGCACGCGCACCCAACGCTCTTCGACGTTGATCTCCAAAATCTGGTTCATGTACTTGGATGTGTCTACCACCAAACCATCGGTGAGCGATTGGCCATTGGTGCCCGTACCGCCACCGCGTGGGCTGAGCACAACCGATTGAAATTTGGGCTCTTGGCTAAGGCGCGCAATTTTTACTAGATCAGCAGTGTCGCGCGGGTAGAGCACACCTTGTGGCAGCACCTGATAGATGGAGTTATCCGTTGCCAACACCGTGCGGTTGGCGTAGTCCGGGTTCAGGTCACCGCTAAAACCCTGTTCGCGCAAGGCGTTGATAAAGTTCAGGTACAGGGCTTGGACAGGGGAGGTTTGGTCTATGCGTGGAATCATGGAGTATCACAAATCAGCAGCTATTCATGGGGCGGCATTCTACTCCCTTGCCCATCTAATGTCCTGATCTAAGGTGTAATCCTTATACGAGGTGTAGACCATTATTGATCTTTTCCGCTACCGCATTACTCATTCTTGATCCGGTTCTTGGTGGAGTCTTTTGTGATTGTTGACACACTAGTGTACAAGTACTAGCATCGCTTCGTTTGTGTACATGTATACAAGTAGACATCTAACAATAAACCTATGGGAATCGATTATGAGAACGACACACACACGTCCATTATTTGCCCTAAGCCTGCTCAGTTTGGCGATTGCATCCAGTGTTGCCCATGCGCAACAAGCCGCTCAGAAAGAAGAAGTCGAAGAGATAGTTGTTACGGGTTATAAGGCGAGTTTGCAGAGTGCAACCAATGCCAAACGCGCCTCTACCAGTTTGGTTGAATCCGTTTTTGCGGAAGATATCGGTAAATTCCCCGATTTGAACGTCGCTGAATCGATTGGCCGTATTCCGGGTATTCAACTGACCCGCGATATCAATGGCGATGGTTTGCAAATCGCCATCCGCGGTCTGGGTACCAACTTTACCAAGGTGCTGCTCAATGGTTCGCAGATTGCGGTGGCATCGGGTGGCAGTGTTGATTCGCAAAACCAAAACCGCGAAGTTGACCTCAACCTGTTCCCCACCGAGTTGTTTACTCGCATCGATGTGTCCAAAACACCAGTGGCCAGTACACTTGAAGGTGGTCTCGCGGGTGTGGTGAATATGCGCAGCGCGCGTCCGTTCGATAGCAAAGACGAAGGTTTTCACAGCACCTATCAAGGGCAATTGGCTTACACCGAGATCAATGAAGAAACCAGCCCGCGTGCGGCGTTCACTACCAGCTGGCGCAATGAGAATTTCGGTGTGTTGTTTGGTCTTGCCGGAGTGAATAGCAAATCGACTACTGAAGGTTATGAAACTATTGGTTGGTCCAATATGAATTTGTCGGCCGCCCAATGTGGTACAGCGACGGCGGCTCCCTGCGATACGATTGGCGGCAACAACATCAACGTACCAGCAACTGTACCAGCCGGAGCAGGTGCGGGCTTGGTTGCCGGTACGGTGGTGGATGCCGCTTTTCTGCAGGCAAATAACCCGAATGTGACTTTGCAACAAATCGGTGATGGTTTGCTGCCGCGCTTGAGTCGTCCTTCGTATATTGATGGCACTCGCGACCGTGTATCCGGTTTGTTATCACTCGAATATCGCCCGTCCGATGAAACCCAATTCTATTTCGATGCGATGTGGGCAGATGCATCACGCGAGTTTGATCGTTTGGATGTGAACTGGATTGGTCGTTTTGGTTCGTTGATTCCGCTGAATATGGAAGTGGATGAAAACAATGTCGTCACTAAGGGTACGTTTGCTAACGCCCAGTTCTTCCTGGAAGCTCGCCCCTACTCTGAGGATGTGGATTTTTATAACGCCAATCCGGGCGCCCATTTTGAGTTTGGTAGTGAACATCAGTTGGATGTGCAAATCAATTCCAGTCGCAGCGAGCTTTTCCGCGAGTCGCCCACCGTATTGATCAATACGCCGATGGGGCAAGGCACAGTAGTGAATTATGAGAATACGGGCGGTGATTATCCGCAAGTGACTACCAATGTCGATCTCAATGACCCTAATGCCGGTTGGGTGTTTACCGGCGGCCGTTTGAATATTGCCAACGAAAAACGTATTACGGAAACAGACGGCGCGCATGTGGATTATCGCTTCGGCGACGACGTGCAAAATATCCGTTTTGGTCTGGCCTATGATGAAATATCGCGCACGATTTCGGCTCGCGATAACAGCGCGCGCTGGGAGGATGTGGTGTGTCGCAATGGTTTGGATGCCGATGGCAATAGCCCGGCAACGGGTCGTTTGCCTTGTAATGGGTTGAACCCCAATTCCGGGATTCCGCAGTCAGAGTTGGCGTCTTATCTCAAGCCCGGCCCCTACGGATTTATCACCGTTGATTTTGATCGCTTTATGGTGGACACCAACTACCACGAGCTGAGCAAGAATGCGCCGGAAAACAACAGTTCACCCACCGGCGCAAGCACCGGTGGCGTGGATGAAGAAACTTACGGTGCTTACCTTGAAATTAATGGTGCAACCGAGGTTGCAGCCCGCCCACTGATGTTCAACCTGGGTACACGCTATATCACCACCGACCAGTTAATTTCTGGTCCGGTTACCATCGGTGGCGTGCGCGAGTATCAAAACCTGGATACAAGCTATGACGCCTTCCTTCCATCATTTAACTCCACCCTGGATGTGATGGATGATGTGAAATTGCGTTTATCGGCATCGCGTACGCTTACCCGTGCCAATCCCAGTGCAATGTTGCCAGCGACCCAATTTAGCGATCCATCTGCCCAGCAAGCGACCCAAGGCAATCCTAATCTGAGCCCTTATTTGTCCACCAACTTTGATATCGGTGGCGAGTGGTATACCGGTGATGAAGGTTATGTGGGTGTGACCTTCTTTAATAAGCAAGTCACAGGCTTTACCGTGTTGGGTACTAACACGATTCCTTTCCTGCAGTTGGGCGTCCCCTACGATACGCTGACGGATTTGCAGCGCGGTGCAATCGACAGCCGCGGTGGCCCAAATGTGGCAACCGTGACGGTGCAACAGCAAGTCAACGCGCCGGGCAATCTTGAATTGCGTGGTCAGGAAATCACTTGGGTTCAGCCGCTGGATATGATTATTGAAGGTCTTGGCTTTAACGCCAACTTCACCAAAATCGATCAGAAAGGTGAAGGCCAGGGCGCTCCTGCGCAAGCGATTGGTGTATCACCACAGACCTACAACTTCACTGGT
>NZ_JBRFPI010000390.1:0-4073 GCF_053579595.1 Cellvibrio sp. | reverse complement strand
GGTCAATACATGGTGAACCATTTCCAGCGGCTAGTGGATACCGCCGCGCGCCATCAGGTGATGGTTAACGCCCATGAAACCGTCACCGATACCGGCCTGCGCCGAACCTATCCGAACTTGATGACCCGGGAGTGCGTGCGCGGTATGGAGTACAACGGCGGTAGCCCTGACAGCGGCAACCTGCCCGATCACACCACCATCATTCCGTTTACTCGCGGCCTCTCTGGCCCCACTGATTTCACCCCCGGAATCTTCAATTTCGACTACCAAAAATATCGCCCCAATAACCGGGTTCCCTCGACGCTCGCCAACCAGCTGGCGCTTTACGTGGTGATCTACAGCCCATTGCAAATGGTGGCAGACTTGCCGGAAAACTATG
The DNA here is from genome assembly GCF_053579595.1 of Cellvibrio sp. Classification (NCBI taxonomy): domain Bacteria; kingdom Pseudomonadati; phylum Pseudomonadota; class Gammaproteobacteria; order Cellvibrionales; family Cellvibrionaceae; genus Cellvibrio; species Cellvibrio sp. Next base: position 3,694 of record NZ_JBRFPI010000390.1, on the reverse strand, counting down.
CAGGACATCCCGCCTTCCAATTTATCGATGATGTGCCCACAGACTGGCGCGAGAGCCGGGCCCTGCAGGGGGAGATAGGTGAATATCTGGTGGTCGCACGACAAGATAAAAACAGCCCCGACTGGTACCTGGGCGCCATCACCAACCAAAAAGCGCGCGCGCTCAACGTGAAGCTCGATTTTCTCCCGCCCGATACTGACTATGAGGCACAGATCTATCGCGATGGCAAAGATGCAGACTGGGAAACCAATCCTGAGTCCTACGAGATTGTCCGCCTGCGCGTGAATGCGAAGACTCAACTCCAACTGGATTTAAAGCCAGGCGGAGGTACCGCTATACGGCTAAAAAAACGCTAGTCGATTAGCGGACAGAATTACTCTCTATATGCCTAATTTTTCGGGTTAGATTGCACTTGTGAGCAAAGCCTTCTAACCCGTGTAAATAAGCGGAATATTCGCGTAAAAAGCATCTGCAATCGATTACATATTTACAAATATTGACCCCTCTTAACCGGATCAGCAACTAGACTTCAAAGCACATTTCCCAGCAGGGAAAGCCATACACCCGCCCAGGAGAGAACGGGTGAAGCAACCGCCAAGGCCGCATACAACCCCAAAACAATACAATAAGCACGAGGCTTACATGACCCTACCCGCTCTACCGAATGGCGCAACCGGTGTTTCGCGCCGCGACGCCATTAAACAACTTGCACTCGCCTGTGGCCTGGTACTCTCGGCCAATTCACTCTCGGCACTGGCCGCTTTTACACCACCAACGGATTTAACGCGCAGTAAAAAGACCCTGCTTAATACTGATCAATTAGCACTGGTGCGCGAAATGGGCGAAATCATTATCCCCACTACGGATACCCCCGGCGCCATCGCTGCTGGCGTACACGATTTTATCAATCACTTTGCCGTTTATTGCGCGAGCAAAGAAGAGCAGCAAGGGCTGCTGGCGGGATTAAAACGCATCGATGATTCCGCACAAAAACGCTTCAGCACATCTTTTATCAGCGCGAACAAAACGCAGCAAATCGAGCTGCTCACCAACATGGAAAAGGCAGCCGATGGTTTCACTGCCGATGACCGCACCTTCTTCAAACAATTAAAAGCGCTGGTGACCTTCGGTTACTACACCTCGGAAATTGGGGCAACGCAAGAATTGGCTTACCTCGCCATCCCCGGCGGCTACAAAGGTAATTTTAAATTCAAACAAATCGGTAAAGCCTGGGCACTCCCCTATTAACAGGATCTAGCCCACTTCCCTTTTTAACCTTGTTGCCCTTTTAATTTTTTAAGAAGTCACCTCCATGGAAAAAAATATTTACATCATCAAAAGCACCGAAATTTTTGATGCAATCGTTGTAGGCTCCGGCATTTCCGGCGGCTGGGCCGCTAAAGAACTCACTGAAAAAGGCTTAAAAACATTGATGGTTGAACGCGGCCGCCCGGTAGAGCACCGCAAAGATTATGTCGGCGAAGGCATTAAGGCCTGGCAAATGCCCTTTCGTGGAAAAGTTGAAAATTCGATTGTCGATGAACAGCATTACGTGCAAAAAAAATGTTACGCCTTTAACGATGCCACCAAACACTTTTTTGGCAACGACAAAGACTATCCCTACAGCACGCCTAAAGATAAGCCCTTCGATTGGATTCGCGGCAATCAATTAGGTGGAAAATCTCTCTTGTGGCATCGTCAATCCTATCGCTGGAGTGAACATGACTTTACTGCCAACGCGCGCGATGGCCACGGCGTAGACTGGCCGATCCGCTACAAGGATATTGAAAAGTGGTATGACCACGTAGAGATCCATGCGGGCATCAGCGGCTCCGAAGAAAATCTTGAAATATTGCCCGACAGTAAATTTCTACCGCCGTTTGAAATGAACGCGGTCGAAAAAGAAATGAAAGCGCGCATCGAAAAGAAATGGAAAACGCGCAAACTCATTATGGGCCGCACGGCACATTTATCTGTGCCAGCCCCACACCACACCGCACAGGGACGCATCCAATGCCAGACGCGCAATGAATGCCAAAAAGGCTGCTCTTTCGGCGCTTATTTTTCTACTCAAAGTTCGACTTTGCCCGCTGCGCTAGCGACCAATAATTTAACTATCGCGACTAACAGTGTTGTGCACAGTGTGATTTACGACCCCAAAACCAATCGCGCAACCGGCGTGCGGGTGATTGATGCAGAAACGCTGGAAACACGCGAATATTTTGCCAAAGTGATTTTCCTGTGTGCATCCACACTCGGCACAACACAAATCATGCTGAATTCAAAAAGCGAAAGTTTCCCCACGGGAATCGCCAATTCATCCGGCGCACTTGGCCATTATTTAATGGATCATTTGTACGGCGCGGGTGCATCTGGACGCGTGGAAGGTTTTGAAGAGGAATATTATTCCGGCCGTCGCCCCACCGGTTTGGTGATGCCGCGCTTTACCAACTACAGCGAAATGAATCCCAAGTTCTTGCGCGGCTACCAGATCACCGGCAGTGCTATGCGTCAAGGCTGGGACACCTTTAGTCAACAAGACGGTTTTGGTGCAGATTACAAAAAGGCGATTCGCAGTGCAGGCAGTTGGATATTCAATCTCGGCGGCTCGGGCGAAATGCTACCGCGCTATGAAAATCAGGTTTCCCTGCATCCAACCTTGAAAGATAAATGGGGCATTCCACAATTACATATTGAGTGCGACCTATCTGAAAACGATTGGAAAATGTTTGAAGATATCGCCGACACCTGTGCTGAAATTCTGGAAGGCATTGGCGTGAAAGATATAACGAAAAAAATCGATGCGAAAAAAGATTGGCACCCCGGCCTCGCCATTCACGAAATGGGTACAGCGCGCATGGGTAAAGATCCTAAAACCTCGGTACTCAACGGCTGGAATCAGGCGCATGATGTACCTAACTTATTTGTCACCGATGGTTCTTCCATGGCATCCTGCGCCTCACAAAATCCATCACTGACTTATATGGCGCTCACGGCGCGCGCCGCTGATTATGCAGTGCAGCAATTGAAGCTCGGAAAGATTTAGGAATTTCTAAAAAAGCACCACCACAAGTACGACTACTACAGTACTATAAAACACGTAACCCAAACGTTATAAAAAGGAACCCACTATGAAGCTATCTAAAACAACAATGGCTAAAACAATAAAAGCCATCACTATGGCCGCGATTGCGAGCGTCAGCATGACGACTTTCGCCGCCGATGTTGCGCCCACCTCACCGCAACTGAGCGTGCAACTCTGGTCAATTAAAGATGATGTTGCGGCCGATTTTGAAGGCACCTTGAAAAAACTCAAAGCCATGGGTTTTGACGGTGTGGAATTCGCTGGCAACTTCGGCGCTTATGAAAAAGACCCTAAGGGTTTAAAAGCCTTTTTGGAAAAAACCGGTTTAAAACCATCAGGCGCGCACGTGCATTTTGATAAATTATCGCCCGAAAATTTTGATGCAACTGTCGCCTTCTATAAAGCGATCGATTGCAAATATTTAATTATCCCAATGGATAAACGCGCATTTACACCTGAGGGTGCCAAAGAAGTCGCGGCTGAATTGGAAGTGATTCAGAAAAAATTAGCGCCGCATGGCATGCACACTGGCTACCACAATCACAAACCAGAAATGCTCGGCCATATGGGTAAAACACCGTGAGATGTTATCGACAAGGGCACATCACA
>NZ_JBRFPI010000389.1:0-4075 GCF_053579595.1 Cellvibrio sp. | reverse complement strand
ATTTGAAGACGCGGTGATTGTGGTATCGCATGACCGCCATTTATTGCGTAATACAGTGAATGAATTTTTGCTGGTTGCCGACGGTAGTGTGAGTGAGTTTGATGGCGATCTGGAAGATTATTACAAATGGATGCAGCAACAAAAAACCAATGCGGCTACCGCTGAAAAAGAAACCGCTATTGCCAGTGAGAGCGACGGAAAAGTTGATAAAAAGGCCCAGCGTCAGCAATCTGCAGCCCAGCGCGCGCAATTGAAACCGCTCACCAACAAATTAAAAAATCTTGAAAGCCAGATGGAAAAATTGCAGAAGCGCTTGGGGGAAATAGAATCCCTTTTGGGCGACAGTAGTATTTACGAAGATAAAAACAAAACCAAACTGCAAGAGTTATTGGCCGAACAAGGCAAGCTGCAAGCTCAATTGGAAGAGACTGAAGAAAACTGGCTGATGGTTAGCGAAGAATTGGAGGCGGCAAGCCAATAAGTTTATCAACGAATATAAATCATCTGAAAATAAAAAAGCCGGAATAAAATTCCGGCTTTTTTATTACTAAGGCAGCATTAGAAATTCATGCGCAAGCCAATACCAATTTCTGAAGCTTCTGAACCCAAGCCAACATCGGCAGTCACTGAAAATTGTGGCGCGAACCAGTAAGCAACTCCACCGCCGAGCACAGTATTGCCATCAAATGCGGTGTGGTGAGAGAGTTCTACTTTCGCTTCAACATTATTGTTGATAAAACCACGCAGACCAGCAGCAACAATCAAACCTGAATCGCTATCACCTGCGTCAGGAGAAATATTTTCCGCGCTCAGCGTGCCGTACATGCTGGAGTCAGCACCAAACAGGGTATGGTATCCAATACCGGCGCTGATTGCTTCTGAACCGCAGCGACCACCACTCACATCACTGTAAGAACCTATCGCAAAAAAATCATCATTTAATTCAAGGCTGCCGCTTAAACGCAATCCATCCTGGTTGCAATCATAATCATCAACATCTTGATCAATAAATTGTAACGCAGCGTAATTGTAGCTAACACCCGGCGCCGCATTAACACTCACGCTACCCGCTAAACCTGCAACAGCAACGAAGTAGCTCATTTTTTTCAGTGTGTTTTTCATAATTTTTACTCTCCAGTAAGGTCGTTCACGGTGATACTAGTTGTTGTGGATGAATAAATCCTGAACACAATTGTGTGGGGAATTTGCTGCGCGCATTATCGGTGGAAGTTATCGATTTGACGGTGCGGTAGGTCACGTTAAATTTATTAGTGACCTACCCTTAGAGTTAAATAGGTGCAATTGACAACAAAAAGCGGAAATTAATTATGTTTACAACATAATGATATGAATTAATTTTCATCAATAAATTAATACCCGATTTGCGTGATGCCGGGATCATCCTCCAACAATATTGCATAGACTTGCAAAATACGGCGCCCCTCCATACGACTAATGGTAAATTCGTAGCCCGCGAGCCTGATGGCCTCACCGGCAACGGGGACATGTTGTAATTGTTCGAGCAATAATCCAGCGAGCGTAAAATAATCGCCATCGCCGCGCGTTAGTTTGATGCGCAGCAATTCTTCTACTTGTTCCAGCGATATGCTGCCATCAAGCATCCAACCGCCATCAGTCTCGGTCGCGAGAGGCTCATCGTAGGTATCGGCCAGTTCGCCTGCGATGGCAGCGAGCAGGTCGCCCGTGGTCACTACGCCTTTGATACTGCCGTATTCATCGATCACTATCGCCAGTGGTAATGGCTCCTGGCGCAGCATCTCCAGTACTTTAAGTGCGCTGGTGCCCTCGGGTACGGCGAGGGGAGAGAGCGCAAGTTTGGCGAGGTCGAGCGGTTGGTTGCTAAGCGCGGCGGTAAGCAGATCGCGGCTTTGCACTACGCCGAGCAAATTATCCAGCTCATCACGCGCTACCAGCAGGCGGGTTTGCGGAGTCGTTTTAAGGATTTCCAGAAGCTCGGCTGGTGTCGCTTGGGCATCGACCCACACGATATCCGGGCGCGGTGTCATCAGCGATTGCACCGGACGCTCAGACAACTGCAATACGCTGCGAATCATACTGCGCTCGCTGTGTTCAAATGCCAGCTCTTCATCATGGGGGGCGGCAGTCATGCCGGCGATATCGGCGCCGACTTCATCGGCATCGCTGCGCCCACCCAGCAATTTCAGTACCGCTTCGGCGGTGCGATCGCGCAGCGGGCGTTCGCCGATTAAATGGCGAGTGCGATTGGAGCGCGCCAACTGGTTGAATATTTCGATCAGCACCGAGAAGGCGATAGCGCCGTAGAGATAGCCTTTGGGGATTTCAAAGCCCGCGCCCTCAGCCACCAGACTAAAGCCGATCATCAACAAAAAGCCGAGGCAGAGCATAACCACGGTGGGGTGGCGATTCACAAAATCGGTCAGTGCCTTGCTCGCAATGATCATGATCAACATGGCGATCACCACCGCAATCATCATGACTTCCAGATGATCGACCATGCCGACCGCGGTGATTACCGCATCGAGGGAGAAGACCGCATCCAGCACAATAATCTGCGCCACTACCGCCCAGAAAGCGGCATGGACGCGAGTGTTGCGCGGTAGGTGGATCTTGCCCTCGAGCCGCTCATGCACCTCAACCGTCGCCTTGAAGAGAAGGAAGATACCGCCCAACAAAAGAATCAGGTCGCGCCCTGAAAGACTTTTATCAAAAACACTGAACAGCGGCTGGGTAAGTGTCACCAACCAGGAAATGCCAGCCAGCAGCAATAGGCGCATCAGCAGCGCCAAGCCCAAACCAATGACCCGCGCCTTGTCGCGCTGATGCGGCGGTAACTTATTAGCCAAAATAGCGATGAAGATCAGATTGTCGATCCCCAGCACAATTTCCAACACTATCAGGGTTAACAGCCCCAGCCAGGCGCTGGGATCAGCCATCCATTCCACGATATATCCCCATCACACCATTTGATCGAGCATGGCCAGCACGGTCTGCACCGCAACCCAGACCAATCCGCTCAAGAACACCCAGGCTGAAATGCCAATGGCAATGCCCACCAGCACACATACGCCATCGCTTTCGATCAAACCCAAGGCGATAAACAGAATGCCTAACGCAGGCAGCAAGTTCCCAAGGGGAATTGGCAACACCAGCAAAAATGCCAGCAGGACACAAAATGCACCCAGCCAGCGCTCGGCGCTGCCAAGTGTCAGGACAGAAATACGTGGGCGCATCAGCTTTTCAATACGCCTTAGCCAGGGAGCAACCTTATTAACCAATTTTTGGAAATCAACGGTGGCGATAGAGCTGTCGGCAATCCAGCGCGGCAAGTAGACGCGCTTGTGCCCTAGCGCCATTTGTACCGCGATAAACAGCATCGGCAAGCCGGTAATGGTGGATACACCCGGAATACCAATAATTGGCAATGAGTTTGGCAAGGCGAAAATCAGCAGGATAAAACCAAAGGAGCGCTGCCCAAGGGATTCGGTAATGTCGCGGACCCGCACCCGCTCAGCGGTGAAGTTCGCGGCAAAAGCGATGAGTAACGCGGATAAACTGGCACTGGAGTGACGCAAAGCAGCTGGCCTTTGGTCGGGTTCAGACGATGGCATTGAGAAACCAGATGTTATAAAGATGGCAGGATTCTACTGTAGTCAGAGCGACAATGACCAGCAGAGGGGTTTGCCGTTGCGAAACTTTACGCATATGCAACGCAAAATCACCCACAACCGTATTACAGGTATTAATCTAACCGTCTGTTTTTCTACTTTAAGACCAAGGGACAAAACTGTGCAGATTCGTTTTATCGATTCAATTCACCAAATTAACGCTGCGCACTGGAATCAGCTTTGCCCATCCGACTATCCCTTTGTACGGCACGAGTTTTTGGCCGCACTGGAAGACAGTGGCTGTACTAGCGCGGCAACGGGCTGGCAAGCACAGCACTTATTACTATTCTCCGATGAGCAATTAATCGGCGCTATGCCCGGTTACATTAAAACCCACTCCTATGGCGAATACGTGTTTGATTGGAGCTGGGCGGATGCTTATCGCCGCTACGGTGTTGATTATTATC
>NZ_JBRFPI010000388.1:0-4094 GCF_053579595.1 Cellvibrio sp. | reverse complement strand
TGGTGATGCTGGCGCTATTACTCGCCGGAATTCTGAGCTACCGCCTGTTGCCGGTCGCCGCCTTGCCGCAAGTGGATTACCCGATTATTCAGGTGTTCACCTTTAACCCCGGCGCCAGCCCTGATGTGATGGCGCGCACCGTGACTGCGCCGCTCGAACGCAGCCTCGGGCAGATCCCCGGTTTGAAGCAGATGTCGTCCACTAGCTCCACCGGCGCTTCCATCATCACCCTGCAGTTTTCGCTGGAAGTGGATTTGGGTGTGGCCGAGCAGGAAGTGCAGTCCGCACTCAATACCGCCAATAACCTGTTGCCGAATGATCTGCCTACGCCGCCGATTTACCGCAAAGTCAATCCGGCTGATGCACCCATCATGACGCTCGCGGTTACCTCGGCGAGCCTGCCCTTGCCGGAAGTCTACGATCTGGTGAACTCGCGTATGGCGCAAAAACTGGCGCAGTTGCCGGGTGTGGGGATGGTGACTTTGGCGGGAGGCCAGCGCCCGGCGATCCGGATCAAGGTCAACCCCAATGCGCTCGCCAATACCCAGATGAGCCTTGAGCAGGTGCGCAATGCAATCGTCGCCGCCAACACCAACCAACCCAAAGGCAGCTTCGACGGCGCGCAGCGCTCCACCATGCTCGACGCCAATGACCAGATGCGCTCGGTAGAGGAATATCGCGATTTACTCATCAGTTGGCGCGATGGTTCGCCACTGCGTTTGGGCGATTTAGCGACGGTCGAAAACGGTGCTGAAGACCGCTTCCTCGCCGCCTGGGCAAATGACCAACCGGCGGTGTTGATCAACATCCAACGCCAACCCGGCGCCAATGTGATTGACGTGGCGGATAGCGTGCAGGCGCTACTGCCGCAACTGACCGCAACGCTGCCAGCGGCGGTAAATGTGGCCATGCTCAGCGACCGTACCCACAGCATCCGCGCCTCGATCCGCGATGTACAAAAAGAACTGATTTTTGCGATCTGCCTTGTGGTCGCCGTCACCTTCGTTTTTCTGCGCTCGGTGCCCGCCACCATTATCCCCAGCCTCGCGGTGCCACTCTCGTTAGTCGGCACCTTTGCGGTGATGTATTTCCTCGATTTCTCGATCAATAACCTGACCCTGATGGCGCTTACCATCGCCACCGGATTTGTGGTGGACGATGCGATAGTGATGCTGGAAAACGTCGCCCGTCACCGCGAGCAGGGCGAATCGCCGATGAATGCGGCGCTCAAAGGCGCGGGGGAAATTGGGTTTACCTTGGTATCGCTCACCATTTCATTGATCGCGGTGTTGATTCCACTGCTGTTTATGGGTGATCTGGTCGGGCGATTGTTTCAGGAATTTGCGATTACGCTGGCGGTGGCGATTGGTATTTCGCTGCTGGTCTCGCTCACCCTTACCCCCATGATGTGCGCGCGTATGCTCAAACATGCGCCGGTACACAACGATGCCAAACCCGATTTTATGGAGCGGCTGATCGCGAGTTACGGACGTGGTCTGGACAAAGTATTGCAACACCAAACGGCTGCCATGCTGGTGATGATAGGAACGGTGGCGATGACAGCAGGCCTTTACCTCGCCGTACCCAAAGGCTTTTTTCCGATTCAGGACAGCGGTGTAATTCAAGCCGTAACCGAAGCGCCGCAGGATACCTCCTTCAGCGCCATGGCCGAGAAGCAACAAGCGCTAGCAGAATTGATCCTGAAAGACCCGGAAGTCGAAGGGCTTTCATCGTTTATCGGCGTGGACGGCAGCAATATCACCCTCAACTCCGGCCGCTTGCTGATTAACCTTAAGTCACACAATGAACGGGACACCAGCGCCAGCGAGATCATCAACCGCTTACGCGAGCAGATTAAAGGTGTGACTGGCATTACTGCCTGGTTTCAGCCGGTGCAGGAACTGAGCATAGAAGACCGGGTCAGCCGCACCCAATATCAATTCAGCCTGACCACGCCGGATTCGGCGCTGCTCGATGAATGGGTGCCGCGTGTGCTGGAGCGTTTACGGCAAGAACCGGCGCTCGCCGATATCGCCTCCGACCTGCAAAACCGAGGCCTGCAAGCCTATGTGGAGATTGATCGGGACGCTGCGGCGCGCCTTGGTGTGCGGGTGAGTGATATCGCCGGTGCATTGCAAACGGCTTACGGCCAACGGCAAATCGCTACGCTGTTTACCCAAGCCAACCAATATCGCGTGGTGCTGGAAGTTGATCCGGATTATGCGCAAGGGCTGAAGGCACTGGAGAATACCTACATCGCCAGCAGCTCCGGCAAACCGGTCGTGCTGACCACGCTCGCCAAAATCACCCAACGCCCGGCACCACTGTTGATTAATCACCAGAGCCAATTTCCTTCGACGACTATCTCCTTCAATCTCGCGGGCGATGCGTCCCTCGGTGAAGCAATCGATGCGATTGAAGCGGCGCAGGCCGAGTTGGATTTACCCGCTGCATTGGAGCTGCGCTTTCAAGGCGCCGCCGAGGCTTTCCGTGCATCGCTCAGCAACACGCTCTGGCTGGTGCTGGCGGCGATAGTGACCATGTATATAGTGCTGGGGATTTTGTACGAGAGTTTTATTCACCCTGTGACCATTCTTTCCACCCTACCCTCGGCGACTGTAGGTGCTCTGCTCGCCTTATTGCTGACCGGCCAACCACTGGATTTGATTGCGGTGATTGGCGTGGTGCTGCTGATCGGCTTGGTGAAAAAGAACGGCATCATGATGGTGGACTTTGCACTCGAAGCCCAACGCAGCCTCGGCCTCAGCCCGCGCGAGGCGATTCATCGCGCCGCGTTAATGCGCTTTCGCCCGATTTTAATGACCACGCTCGCCGCCTTATTTGGCGCCGTACCGCTGATGCTTGCGAGCGGTTCCGGCGCGGAACTGCGCCAGCCCTTGGGGCTGGTGATGGTGGGAGGGTTGCTGGTAAGTCAGGTGTTAACCTTGTTTACCACGCCGGTGGTGTATTTGTTTTTTGATCGTTGGGTTAACAAAAACCCCACCAACGAATTGATTCCGGAGGAGGTGTAGGTTGCTGGTGAGCTTGCGAACCGCAACATGGCCATACATCCACCCGCACCGAAACCTGATTCAAAGCTCCATTTGGCTTTTGGTTGGCGCGGCAAGATGGTCATGTTGCGGTTCGTTCCTCACCAGCAACCTACGGTAAACCGTTATGTTCATCGCAGATCCCTTTATAAAACGCCCCGTCGCCTCCAGCTTGCTGGCGGTTGGTATCGTCCTGCTTGGGTTATTGGCCTGGCGCATGCTGCCGGTCGCGCCCTTGCCGCAGGTGGATTTCCCCGCCGTGCAAATCTACGCAGGCTTGCCCGGTGCCAGCCCGGAAAGTATGGCGGCAACGGTTGCGACGCCGCTGGAGCGCGCGCTCGGCAGTATTCCCGGCGTGACGGCGATTAACTCCAACTCGACCCAAGGCTCAACCTTTATCTGGGTGGAATTCACTCTCGACCGGGATCTGGATTCCGCCGCGCGCGATGTGCAAGCCGCACTTAACGCCGCCCGTGGCCAGTTGCCTGCGGGTATGCCGGGCAATCCGGGTTATCGCAAAATCAGCCCCTCGCAAGCGCCGATAATGGCGCTCGCGCTCAGCTCACCTAACCTATCGCCCGCAGCTCTGTATGACTCAGCCGCGACCATACTGGCGCAAAAACTGTCGCAGATTAAAGGCGTCGGCCAAGTGGGAATCGACGGCGCTTCCCTGCCCGCCGTGCGTATCCAGCTCAACCCCAATGCCCTCGCCAATTACGGTATCGCCTTGGATGAAGTGCGCAACGCCGTGGCTAACGCCAATGTGATGCGCCCGATTGGCATGCTCGAAGAAAACGACACCCGCTGGCAGGTGCATACCAATGAAAGCCTGCGTTCAGCCAAGGATTACCAGACCCTCGTGATCCGCTACGGCGATGAAGGCGGTGTAGTGCGCCTGCAGGATGTCGCTACCGTTACCGATTCAGTCGAGAACCGCTACACCGATGGTTTCCACAACCAAAGTTCAGCGGTGACCCTGACCGTGAGCCGCCAGACCGGTGCCAATATCGTCGAAACCATAGACGCGATTAACGCCCAACTTCC
>NZ_JBRFPI010000387.1:0-4122 GCF_053579595.1 Cellvibrio sp. | reverse complement strand
GTGGGCGCTATGCGTATGGCCGATTCAGCGGAACCTTTTGAGCCGGGTGTAATGAAAATCAGTGCACAGGTGTATGTGGTTTATCTGTTGAAATAAATTTCCGCTAGTGACGATTTAAAACTCCATTCTCTGTTTCAGCTCGCGTGCTTGCCGGCGCGAGCTGATCACTTCGGTACCGTCCTGCATCACAATCATCAAACCATCGCCAATCCAGGGTTCTATGCGGGCGATAAAATTCAAATTGATTATTTCCTGGCGGTTCGCGCGAAAAAAGGTGTTGGATTCAAGGCGTTCCTCCACATAATTTAGCGAGCGCGGCAATAGTGCGCTTTGGCTATGGAAAAACACCCGGGCGTAATTTCCCTCGACTACGATGCGGCTGATATCGCGGAATTTTACAAAGTGGCAGTGTTCACCTTCGCGGATAAATACATGTTCCGGTGGCGTCTGGTTAGGTGCGCGAGTGGTTTCCATTTTTGCATGCGGCCGGGCTGCGCTCGGTGCGATTTTTTCCAACGCGATTGTCAGCCGTTCTTGTGTTACCGGTTTTAGTAAATAGTCGAGCGCATTCACTTCAAAGGCACGCAGCGCGTGTTGTTCATACGCAGTAGTAAAGATAACCTTGGGGGTGTAATCGCCCTGTTCGAGCAAATCAAAACCGCTACCGTCAGGCAAGTGAATATCCAACAGCAACAATTCCGGTTGTAACTCATTGACAAGCGCGAGTGCGGATTGAACATCACCCGCTTCCCCGATAATGGTGCAGTGGGGATGCTCTGCTAACAAACCGCATAATTCTTTGCGCGCAAGGCGTGAGTCATCAACAATGATTATATTCATGCTAACTATTCCAGTTTTTTAGGGCGCTACACATTTTTTTAGAATGGCATGCATACTCGGGCTACAACGTTTTCACCAAGTTGCAATTCAAGTGTTGCCTGTGCGCCAAAGGCAATTGCCAAGCGTTCGCGCGCATTCGCAAGGCCAATCCCATTACCTTGGTGCAGCGCGGGTAATTCTGCAGCAGGGTTTTCCACTTCCAATTTCCACTCGCTGTTATTCAACCGCTGTGCACGCAGGCTCACCAGGCCACCGCTGCGACGACCGGCAACGCCATGTTTGATCGCATTTTCCACCAGCGTCTGCACTAGCAGTGGCGGCACTTTGGCATCCAGTAGCGAATCATCAATTGTAAACTCGTATTGCAAGCGCTGTTCAAATTGCAATGCTTCGAGTGCGAGATAACCGCGCACCCAATCAAGTTCTTCGCGCAGCGGTACAGTAATATGCGCCTCCGCCTGCAATAAGCCGCGCAGCAGGGTTGCCAAATCGGCCAAACCTTTTCGCGCTGCCTGTGGATCTTCCAGAATTAGTGAGCGCAGGTTGTTGAGTGAATTGAATAAAAAATGGGAATTGATTTGGCTACGCAAAAACTGTAATTCAATTTCGCGTAATTTGGCTTGGTCGCGCCAGTGGGCGATTTCTGTTTCGCGCCGTTTTTTAGATTCACTGCGCAATAAATACAGCATCGACCAGAGCGCTAACATAAATGCCGTATTAAACGTATATAAAATAAAACTGCCGATGCTAAACGGGTGAATGCCAGCGCTACGTTCTGGCGCTAACGCGACAACTGCATAAATCAGTAGGTGTAATGCTATTTGTATCGTCAGTGCCGCGAGTGGAATTAACCAGCCTAAATGCAGGCAGGTGCGCAAAAAGGTGAGCTGCGGCTGATTGCGCAAATAGAGCGCACGCAATTGGTGGCTGATGCATAACAGCATAAATGACAGTGTGACAAAAATGCCGATCGCCGCACTGGAAAAACTATTCCAGAGCATTGCAAAAATAATATTCAGCAGCAGATAGTTGCCCCAAAAAAAAACTTGCGCCAGCAGATACTGGCGCGAGTAGTTCGTAACATGTCCCTGATTCATTTTGCGCTCAAAAATTCGCTTATTTGTTGGTTGACCCAATCGCCATCATCCCAGGTTAAGAAGTGGTAGCCAGTATCGGACAAGCGTATATCAACATTTTTTAGTTTTGCATATTGCAGTTGATAAATTCCGGCCGTGCTGTCTTTGGTCGAGCCATAGGCTTTATAGGCGGCCCACGCACCTAACACCAGTGTGGGTTGTTTGATGGCGGCTACATCACCGCGCAGATCGGTGGTCATTAAGGCGACCATCGCTTGGGTGGTGGTTGCGCGGTCGCTATTTTTACTCCACTCGATCAAGAGCGGTAAGCGCGCAGGATTATTGCTCATCCCCTGCATATTGGCTGCCGCATTTTTTTCATAATCTGCCTGGCTTTGGTTGTTCATCATCACACGCATTTGCTCCGCTTGGGGGCGCATCAACTCGGCTGTGAGGGCCGGGTTTTGGATGGCGGGATAAAACGGCAGCGCATCGACAATCACCAGTCTATCAACCAACTCTGGTGCCTTAAGTGCAAGCATCAGACTGAGTGTGCCACCCAGGCTGTGCCCCACTAGCGTGACTTTTTGCAATTTATGGTTGTTGAGATAAGCCAGGATTTCGTCGCGCATGGCGATTAAAAAATCCTGTTGCAAACCGGGTGCAGCAGGATGACCTGCAAAACCAGGCAATTGCAACAAATGGCACTGGTAGTTTTTTTGGAGGTGATCGCAGGTAGCGCGAAAGGTTTCCTTGCCGCTGTTAAGCCCGGGGATAAAAATCAGCGCCGGGCCACTGCCTTTGGTTTCAACGGAGAGCGAACTCTTTATCGTCGCACTGTGGCTTTGATTGGCCGATATCATGCAGACCAGAATAGCGATCATGACCGCCATAACCCCACCGTTTTTTTTACACAACATACATTGCTCCTTATCCTGAGGTTGATTTGATTAACTCAACATCACTTTATAAGCAGTGTAAAAAGTGTGGGCAGGTTTCGTGAGAGTGGTTGTGAGCCGTGGCTAGTGGTCAAAAAAAAGGGCGAGCGGTAGGTCAGTCTGTGTGGATTGTAACAACCGCTCAGTCCGCACAACTCTGTGCAATATATTCCTTCCATTTCACTATGTCGGTGCCATCGGAATCAAACAGGCTGAGGCCAATGAGATAGTCGCCATCCTCATGGGGGCGGCACCATTTGACTTCAGTGACGAGCAAAAACTGGCGGTCACTGGCTTCATCGCGAATACAGCAGCGCAGGATGATATCGGTGGCAACCGCTTCGTGGGCAATCGCACGCAAACCATTGGCCGAAATGTCCAGGCTTTTGCTGACCACCAGGGTCGGTTCGCCGTTGGCCGATGAATCCAGTTCAATAATCACGGTGAGTTGATTGTCGAGCCGGTACTCCTGGCGCTGATCATTATTATTCATAGGTTTTTCCATCGCACTGCTACCTGAATGGTTTCCCGGATTTTTTAAGTGGTTTGTTGTTTAGGATACATCGCGACGTAAACCGCGAATCACTTTGGCCAACTGATCTTCAAAATTGTCGCCGTTGCGCAAAATTTTTAGCTGCTCTTCTACCATTAAGGTAATTAATTGCTCGC
Organism: Cellvibrio sp.; assembly: GCF_053579595.1. Taxonomy (NCBI): domain Bacteria; kingdom Pseudomonadati; phylum Pseudomonadota; class Gammaproteobacteria; order Cellvibrionales; family Cellvibrionaceae; genus Cellvibrio; species Cellvibrio sp. The sequence continues at coordinate 599 of NZ_JBRFPI010000387.1, read as the reverse complement.
GTGTATATTCGGCCAGTTTGCGCCCGACTTGATCGGCAAAAATATATTTTCCGGTGGAGCTGATAATCACAGAGAGTTTTGCGCGTAATTTTTCGTCGGCATTTTGCTCTCTACTGATCTCCAGCCAGGCACCGACTTGCAATTCACTAATACTCTGGCTGGCTTGCTGGTGTTTAGCAATAGTTTCTGCTGCCTGGGTGACCGCTTGTTCAATGCGCAGCCGCTCGGCCTCGGCGGCTTGTTCAGCTTCGCGCCGCATTTTTTCATCGGCCAGTGCACGCGCTTCCATCATGGCTTTCCGCGCAGCGGTGCGGCGCGCTTCAAGCTGTTCTTCTATGCGCGCTTGTTCGGCGGGGCGCTCGCGTTCCGAGCGACCTTCGTCACGGCGCGGGGCACGCGGACGTTCTTCACGTTCGCGACTGCTCTCACGCTCGCGATTTCCACCATCGCGGGAACCTTGATCGCGCCCACCACCTTCGCGGCCTGGCGAATAAATCAGATAGGAAATGGCCTCTTCCCACGAGGGAACATCTTCGACGGGAATCACGGCGACGGGTTCGTCGTCTACACCGGCTACTCCTGGTTCCGGCAGCTCCCGG
>NZ_JBRFPI010000386.1:1936-4157 GCF_053579595.1 Cellvibrio sp. | reverse complement strand
ATCCAAACGCAGGCGTGACACGAAGGTTTCGTAACCACCAACTATCACCATTACTAACAAGTTTGAAATCATAACCACATCAATCAAACCCAACACAATCAGCATAATTTGCTGTTCGTTCATCGAGCGAACGTCTGTCACCAAATGGGTTAACTCGCTCAAAAACAGAAATACATAGGCACACTGCGCAATAATCAAACCAAGATAGAGCGGCAGCTGCAACCAGCGTGAACTAAAAATCAGAGCAGGCAAGAAACCGCTTTTATACACAGGGGGAACGTCACTCATAAATACACCTTTATTCCAGTAGAAATTTTGTTAGCGCCAATATAAAGACGCGATGATAAAAAACAAGCCCTTTACACAGCCTTACCCTTTATATTGAGGCAGGTTGGCTGCATACCGGACAATTGTGATCTTTGGGCAATTTCAGTTCGCGCCATTGACTATGACGCGCATCCAATAACAGCAATCGCCCTGCGAGATTAGTGCCGAAGCCGCAAATTAATTTAATGGTTTCCAGCGCTTGCATTGATCCGATAATTCCCACCAGCGGAGCCAACACACCGTTGGCAGCACAGGTTAAATCATCGCTGTCTTCTTCGTATAAGCAGCGATAGCAAGGACTGTTTGTATCGCGCGAATCAAATACCGCAACTTGCCCTTCCAAGCGAATTGCAGCGCCCGATACCAGCGGTACTTTTGCCGCAATACAAGCCGCATTGATAGCAAAACGGGTTTGGAAATTATCGGTGCAATCAACCACTACAGTTGCCAATTTCACTTGTTCGAGCAACTGGTCTGCATCTAATAATTTTTCGATGCAAGTAATCGTAACCTCAGGATTTAATTCATGCAGGCTATGCGCCGCCGATGCCGCTTTATTGTCGCCAATACGCGCGCTAGTGTGTGCAATTTGCCGCTGCAGATTGCTGAGATCTACCGCATCGAAATCCACCAACGTTAAGTGACCAACTCCTGCAGCCGCCAAATACATAGCGACCGGCGACCCCAAACCGCCAAGGCCGATAATTAATACGCGTGCAGCCAATAATTTTTCCTGCCCATCAATATCCACATCGGGCAGCATAATTTGGCGCGAGTAGCGCAGCAGTTGTTCATCGTTCACGATATAGAACCTTTTCTACCGAGGGAAACGCGCTCATTACCGCCCAGATCGCGACGGGTTTTCACTAGCGTAAAGCCGCGCGCATAAAATATATCGCGCACCGCCTGACCTTGGTCATATCCATGCTCCAACAACAACCAACCTTGCTCGCGCAAATAATTCCAAGCTTGTTGAATAATTAGCTCGATATCTGCCAACCCTTTATTGCCTGCAATTAGCGCTGAGCGTGGTTCAAAGCGCACATCGCCCTGATCCAAATGCGGATCTTGCGGATCTATATACGGTGGGTTGCTGACAATAACATCAAATTGTTGCGCAGGGATGGCAGAGAACCAATCACTTTGCAGTATTTGTACGTTGGCAAATTGCAGCTCACTACGATTTTTTTCAGCGAGGGCAACTGCATCAGCAGACTTATCCACCCCCACTAATTGCCAATCCGGCTTTTCGCTGGCGATGGCTAATGCAATCGCGCCCGTTCCTGTTCCCAAATCCAAACAACTGCGTTTTTGTTGCGGCACATCACCAGCAAACAATTCCAATACCAATTCGACCAGCAATTCGGTATCCGGACGTGGAATTAACGTGGAATTATTGACCGAGAGCGGCAGCGACCAGAATTCGCGCTGGCCGAGAATATGGGCAATGGGTTCTCCGGATTTGCGGCGATTGAAAAAAAGCTGGAACGTTTCTGCCTGCTCGGGCGATAAAACTTTATCTGGCCAGGTAAAAAGATAGGTGCGATTTTTTTGCAGTATATGGCACAACAATAATTCAATATCCAAACGCGCAGAATCGCTTAGGGATTCAAGTTCGTGTGCGAGTTGTAGGCATTGTGCGATGGAAAGTGGATTCATTTATAGCTCATTCTCGTTCCCAAGCTCCGCTCGGGAATGCATAAGGTGTTTAATAAATCACTTTTAAGAAAAGGCTACCGGTATGCTGTAACCATCGAACATGTATTACCGATATACACTCCCAAGCGGAGCTTGGGAGCGAGGCGCGTTTGAGGCGCCATCTATTCCGTGCAGCGGGGCGACCAGTTCGTCCGCCCCTCCGGCCTGCGGCGGCAGTAAGGCGACGGCACGCATC
>NZ_JBRFPI010000386.1:0-1926 GCF_053579595.1 Cellvibrio sp. | reverse complement strand
AACGAACCGCAACATATCAATCCCGTTCAGAGTGTTGCGGTTCGCAAGCTCACCCTACCCCGCCCGCCACAACCTACGAAGTCATTTACCAAATTAATCCGCAATAGCTGCCAATTGATCGGCTTGATATTCATTTGCCAGCGGTTGCACCACCGGATTCAAATCGCCTTGCATAATTGCATCCAAGGAATAGAGTGTGAGGTTGATGCGGTGATCAGTCACTCGGCCCTGTGGATAATTGTAGGTGCGGATACGCTCGGAACGGTCGCCCGAGCCAACCAAGCTGCGGCGCTCATCAGACAGCGACTTATGCGCGGCGTCTTCCTGCGCCTGTTTTAATTTGGTGGCGAGCAAACTCATCGCGCGCGCGCGGTTTTTATGTTGCGAGCGCTCGTCCTGACATTCAATCACCAAACCGGTGGGTAAGTGCACAATGCGGACAGCCGAATCGGTTTTGTTAACGTGCTGCCCACCAGCGCCGGACGCGCGAAAGGTATCGATACGCAAATCAGCTTTGTTGATATTGATCTCTTCCATTTCATCCGCTTCTGGCATCACCGCGACCGTACACGCGGAAGTGTGGATGCGCCCTTGCGCTTCGGTTTCCGGTACGCGCTGCACGCGGTGGGCGCCCGATTCAAACTTTAATTTGGAATATACGCCCTGGCCGCTAACTAAACTGATAATTTCTTTAAAGCCGCCATGCTCGCCTTCGTTCTGACTTAAAACTTCGACTCGCCAGCCTTGGGTCTCGGCGTAGCGCGAATACATACGGAATAAATCGCCAGAAAAAATGGCGGCTTCATCACCACCGGTACCGGCGCGAATTTCGAGATAGCAGTTTTTCTCGTCGTTAGGATCTTTTGGCAGCAAGAGTTTTTGCAATTCCAACTGCATAGGTTCGAGTTGCGCTTCGCAGTCTTTCAACTCTTCTTCAGCCATTTCTTTCATATCGGCATCGCCATCCACCAGCAGGTGTTTGGCTTCTTCGATATTGGCGAGCAGGTTCAAATAATTTTGATAGCCTTGCACAACCGGTTCTAACTCGGCGTACTCTTTGGAGAGATCGCGAAATTTGTTTTGGTTGTTGATGGTGTCAGCTTCTGACAACATCGCACTCACTTCTTCGTAGCGCTCTTTAAGGCGATCCAGTTTTTCTAAAATAGACGCTTTCATTATTGCTCACTTGCATCGCTGCTTATATCAGCAGCAGGGTTAACTGTCAGGTCAAACAGCTCTTGCGCCACCTGGATAACATGGTGACGGGAACTGGCACTCGCCTCTTTCAATACCGTCGTCGGCGAATGGATTAATTTGTTGGTAAGGTTGCGTGCAAATTGCTGCAATACTTGCTCGGGATTAACACCGGTGTGCAAACTGCGCAGGGCTTTTTGCAATTCCAGATCGCGCATTTGCTCCGCTTTGTTGCGATAGGCTTTTACGGTTTCAACCGCACTGAGTGCGCGCTGGTGACGTAGAAATAATTCGACACCTTCGTTAATAATTTCCTCTGCTTGATCGGCAGCGGCGACGCGGGATTTTTTGTTTTCATCAATTACCGCGTGCAAATCATCCACGGTGTAGAGATACACATCGTCCAGTTCGCCCACTTGCTCTTCGATATCGCGCGGCACGGCGATGTCGAGCATAAACATGGGTTTGTGTTTGCGTTTTTTCAGCGCCGATTCCACTGCGCCTTTGCCAAGCAATGGCAACTGGCTGGCTGTCGATGAAATAACAATATCGGCACGATGCAACTGCTCGGGAATATCGGCCAGCAAAATAGCTTCGCCGTTAAATTCGCGCGCGAGGCGTTGGGCGCGGTCAAGGGTGCGGTTGGCCACAATAATGTGTTTGATGCCCTGCTCTGCCAAATGGCGTGCGACCAGTTCGATAGTTTCACCTGCACCAATCAGGAGCGCAGTA
>NZ_JBRFPI010000385.1:0-4200 GCF_053579595.1 Cellvibrio sp. | reverse complement strand
GTGTTGCCGCTGATGAAGGTGAGTGATTACCTCACCTGGATTGCCGAGGTAGTGCTGGAACATGTGCTGAATTTGGGTTGGGAGCATATGGTCGAGCGCCATGGTCGCCCTCGTCGCAGTGATGGTTCGGTCGATACCGCGCCGGATTTTGTGATTGTCGGCTACGGCAAGTTGGGCGGGATCGAGTTGGGACATGGGTCGGATCTGGATCTGGTGTTTATCCACAATGCCGACTCCAATCTGCACACCGATGGCGAGCGCTCTATCGACAATACGACGTTTTACACCCGCCTCGGCCAGCGCATTATCCATGTACTTAATACCTACACTCCCTCGGGCAAGCTCTACGAAGTGGATATGCGCTTGCGTCCGTCCGGCAACTCGGGGCTGCTGGTATCGTCGCTCACGGCGTTTGAGAAATACCAGGCCAATGAAGCCTGGACTTGGGAGCACCAGGCGCTGGTGCGTGCGCGGGTGGTTGCGGGTGATGCAGTGCTCGGTGAGCAGTTCGAGCAGGTGCGCCAGCGCATCCTCACGCGGGAGCGGGATCTGGATAAATTGCGGGCCGATGTGAGCGAGATGCGCCGCAAAATGCGCGAGCAGTTAGGAAGCGAGGGAAAATCCAAACCAAACCTTCTAAATGCACCGAAAACCCCCGCGTTATTTAATTTGAAACAGGATGCCGGTGGTATCGTGGATATTGAATTTATGGTTCAATACGCGGCTTTGGCTTGGGCCGCTAAGGAGCCCAAGGTCATCCGGTACACGGACAACATTCGCATACTCGGATCACTGGAAGAGGCAGGCTTACTCGATGCCCAGTCCGTGGCCCACCTGATCGCGGCTTACAAAGCATACCGATCCACCGGGCACCGCCTCGCGCTACAGCGTCAGGAGGCGGTACTAGAAGGCGACAATCACTTCCTGACCGAACGCGCGCAAGTCACCGCATTGTGGCGGCAGCTAATCGATCACGATTGATGGATCGCCCCGAATACTGAGTGGTGCGCGGCTGAGACTGCGCCTGACAATCCCCCGAACATAAAAAGTTTTTCCTAAAGAAGAACTTTTTAACACACAGAATTTTTGGAGTTGCTATGTCTTTTGCCGATCGCGACGGCGTTATATGGCTTGATGGTGAACTCATTCCCTGGCGCGATGCCAAGGTTCACGTATTAACCCACACTTTGCATTACGGTATGGGCGTGTTTGAAGGCGTGCGTGCTTACAACAGCTCAACCCTCGGCACCAGTATTTTCCGTTTGCAAGAGCATACTGATCGACTGTTCCGCTCTGCGCATATCATGCGCATGAAAATGCCATTCACTAAAGATGTGGTGAATGAAGCGCACAAAATGGTCGTGCGTGAAAATGGGTTGGCCGAAGCCTACCTGCGCCCTATGGCGTTTTACGGTTCAGAAGGCATGGGCTTGCGTGCCGACAATTTGAAAGTGCATATCATGGTTGCTGCCTGGCACTGGCCTTCGTATATGTCACCGGAAGCGCGCGATCAGGGTATCCGTATCCGCACCTCCAGCTACACTCGCCATCACGTGAATATTTCCATGTGTAAAGCGAAAGCCAACGGTCACTACATCAATTCGCTGTTAGCGCTGCAAGAAGCATTGGACAGTGGCTGTGAAGAAGCGCTGTTGCTCGATGCTGAAGGTTATGTGGCAGAAGGTAGCGGCGAGAATTTCTTTTTGGTGCGTGATGGCATCATCTACACACCGGAACTGACTTCTTGTCTCGATGGCATCACGCGCAACACCATTTTCCATCTGGCGGCAGATTGCGGTTACACCATCAAAGAAAAACGCATCACACGCGATGAAGTATATGTTGCCGACGAAGCATTTTTCACTGGTACTGCAGCAGAGGTATTGCCGATCCGTGAATTGGATGGCCGTATCATCGGTGAAGGCCGCCGCGGGCCAATCACTACCCGTTTGCAAGATTTGTATTTCAAATCCGTGCGCGGCGAATTGCCTGAGCACACCAACTGGTTGGCGCCGGTTGCAAAATAATCGCCATAATAACGGAGCCGAATGGCTCCGTTATTGTTTTACCCCTTCCCATATTTGTTTTCCGACAATATACCGCCCGGCAATCCGAGCGGCAGGTAATGGCGAGTGCGAGGTGTGGCAAGCTCTTTCGCTAGTGGCCGGATTCAGGTGCGCATTTTATGAGTCAACAATCAACAAGCTCCTCTTTATCTATTCCACCACGTGCCCTGTTGTTCGGTGCCACCGGCGCAATTGGGCGCAAAGTGTGCGAGCTATTGTTGAATAGCGGATGGCATCTGGTAGCTTACCGCAGGCAACGCGATGTTGACGCGTGCGCGCAGATTGAATGGCGCTATGGTTCATTGCCGGAGGTGGCTCTTGTCGATGAACGTTTTGATGCGATTATCAGTTGTGGTCCTTTGGATCTTTTTTCGCTTTGGTATATGCAAACTGAACTTACGCCCAGCCGTGTTGTGGCTTTCAGCTCTACCAGTGTGCATGTAAAACAAGGCTCACCTGAGCAGGCCGAACGTGATGTGGCTGAGCGATTGCGGCAGTCTGAAAAAAGGCTTGTTGATGCGGCAAATACCAAAAAAGCTGCGTTGACTATATTGCGCCCCACATTGATTTATGGAACAGGAATGGATCGCAATATTAGTCGTATGGCCGCTTTGGCAAGCCGTTTTGGCGTTTTTGTTTTGCCACACAATGCTCTTGGGTTGCGTCAACCTGTACATGCGGACGATCTTGCACATGCAGCAATTGTTGCTTTGCAGCATGTAGATGCGCAGGCGCGTAGTTACGACTTGCCCGGAGGCGAAACGCTTAGTTATCGCGAAATGACAAGGCGTGTATTACAGGAGTTACAGCCACCAGCGAAACTGCTGATTGTACCCAGCATTTTTTTTAGTGTTGTGGCGCATGTGGCACGTATGCTGGGTGTGCATGATGCGGGGACTGCAGTTCTAGCGCGCATGCGCGAAAACCTAGTGTTTGATGATTCGGCCGCACGCGCTGAGCTTGGGTATGCCCCTCGCTCTTTTAAGGTGGACATCAGCATGCTTAACATTAAATAACTGTGGTTTGCAGCACGAATATGCCTGAAATTCAATTCCCGACAGAGCTGAAAAAAATCCAAAAAATTTTGGTGATTGGCCCTGCGTGGATCGGCGATATGATGATGGCGCAAACCCTGTTTAAATTACTCAAGCTGCGCAACCCTAAAGTACACATTGATGTGCTTGCCTCGGGCTGGACGCGTCAATTACTCGCCTGTATGCCGGAAATTCATAACGTAATTGATATGCCGCTTGGTCACGGCACTTTTGGTTTAGGTGAGCGACGTGCACTAGGTAAATCACTCGCAGGCGAAGGTTATGAGCAAGCGATTGTGTTACCTAATTCTTTTAAATCGGCGTTTGTTCCTTTCTTTGCCAATATTCCCTTGCGCACGGGTTGGCGCGGTGAGTTACGCTACGGATTCTTAAATGATGTGCGCGTGCTGGATAAAAAACGTTATCCATTAATGGTGCAACGCTACGCGGCATTGGCGCTGCCAAAAAATGCAGCGCCGCTACAAGAATTTCCATTCCCCGAGTTACATATTGATCGATCGCAGCGGCCACAATTATTAACAAAGTTTGCATTGCAGCTTAACCGCCCACTGTTGATACTCTGTCCCGGCGCCGAGTATGGCCCCGCCAAACGCTGGCCGGAACATTATTTTGCGGAAGTGGTAGATGAAAAAATTCGCGCTGGTTGGCAAGTGTGGTTGATGGGATCTGCAAAAGACCATCCGGTCGCCGATGCCATCCGCAATTTATTGTTGGATGCAGAGCGCGCGCATTGTTACAACCTTGCCGGTGGTACCAGTCTTGGCGAAGCGATTGAATTAATGGCTTGTGCTGATGCGGTATTGAGTAATGATTCGGGTTTAATGCATATCGCTGCAGCGCTGCAAAAACCACTCGCGGTGATTTACGGTTCTACCTCGCCCGAACATACTCCGCCATTAACGAAACAGGTCAGTATTATCAATAACAAGATTGAATGCTCTCCCTGCTTTGAACGCGAGTGTCCGAAAGTGCACCACAAATGTTTGCGTGAATTAATGCCGCAACAAGTATTGACTGCGCTCAATACGCTCATCGCACAACCGACAATTGTCGCAGTGGAAAATCTTGGATGAAATTAG
>NZ_JBRFPI010000384.1:0-4213 GCF_053579595.1 Cellvibrio sp. | reverse complement strand
CGTTGTACTCCATACCGCGCACGCACTCCCGGGTCATCAAGTTCGGATAGGTCCGGCGCAGGCCGGTATCGGTGACGGTTTCATGGGCGTTAACCATCACCTGATGACGTGCGGCGGTCTCCACCAGTCGCTGGAAATGGTTCACCATGTATTGACCGTGGTGCCACTGGTCACTGTCGATACGCTTACCCACGTAGCCCATTTTTACGCTGTGAATGCCGAGCTTTTCGTAGTATTCAAACGCCGATTCCATTTGCTGCTCGTAATAGGTAACCCCCGCTGCCGTTTCATGGTGACCGATAACGGCCACGCCTTTTTCTTTGCCGTAGCGCACTACCTCTTCCAAATTCAGCCCGTCTACGGGTTGATCAAAGATAAATGTCGGCGGGCGCTGCCACCATTCACCCTCCCATCCTTTATTCCAGCCTTCGATTAGCAGGCCACTGATATCGTGTTGCGCGGCGAAGTCGATATATTGCTTAGCCCGCGCTGTGGTGGCGCCCTGTTTGGGGCCCGGGCTCCAATCCTTTTCGCCGATATGCATTTCCCACCAGATTCCCATGTACTTTCCTGGCTTCAGGTAGCGAGCGGCATTAGCGAGCGCTTCGGGCGTGGGCGCTTCATTCAGGTTCAAAGTCAGGTGAGAGTTCAACAGATCTATGGCTTTTGGCGCGATTTGAATGGTGCGCCAGGGGGACTTCATGGGGGTGGAGGTGCGCACCTTGTCGCCATTCGGCCAGGGCACCAAGTCCACTTTCAGGGTTTTGCTGTTATCCCCCTGCAGGCGCAGTGTCATGCTGGCGTAGTTGACCAGCGCCGCCTCGTGAATCGCCAGCGCGTAATGGCGCGCTTCCAGGGTAATTGGGGTGAAGGCGACATCGACCGAGCTGAGTGCGGATTTGAGGTATTGATATTCCGGCCCCCAGTTGCGATAGGCGGGGAGCCACCAGGTGTGGCTATTTTCGGCCAATACAAATTCAGTCAGCTCGTCCTCGATCACGAAATTCTTCAGATGCGGCTGATCAGGTAGCTCGTAGCGCAGGCCGACTCCATCATTAAACGCGCGCATCACCAGATGTAATCGTCGGGGCTTGGCGCTGGTTTCGCTAAGTTCCAGACGAAGCTCACGATAGTGCTCGCTGATGGTCTGTTGTTCTCCCCAGGGTTGCTGCCATTGCTGGTTCACCTCGCGCTCGCTGTGGTTATCGACCTTGAGCGCGCCAGCCAGAGGCTCTTGCCCTTTAAGCTTGAGCCCCAGGCGAGAGGGCTTCACTACCGATCTGTGCTGGTAGTTTAGGCTGTAGAACACCCCTTCCCGACGCACCTCCAGCTGCAGCTCCAACGAATCATCGGGCGACCGTAACTGGTAGCTTTGGGTGATGTCCGCCTGGCTAGGCAAAATCAAAAGTATCAGGGCCAGCCCCATTACAAGCTTGGAATACAGGTGTTTCATCAGAGCCCCTTGCACTGCATCGCAGTTGCCGGAAAGTAAAATGAGCGTTTTTTAGCAACTAATTAAACCAGTGTTATTAAGTTGGGGCAAGTGCTTGCATCTGGATATCATCCCGATTTACAACCGGTTGTATGGTGATTGCCCGGAAAACAAACTATGATGCCAATTTGGTGTAGCGGCAGGTTTCCGCTGAATTGCTCAACGAGTGGCTGGCGATGAAAAAAGAAACAACAACGATAAAAAAAACCGCCTTGAAAATGGTGGATCTGGCGAAAATGGCGGGGGTGTCCAAGTCAACTGTTTCGCGTGCATTGCAAAACAGCGAGCTGGTCAATTTGGAAACCCGCGAGAAAATTCAGGCGCTTGCCAAGGAACACAACTATCGCCTGAATACCCAGGCGCGCAATTTTCGGCTGAAAGAATCCCTCACTATCGGCGTTGTTATTCCCTCGGCGGATGAAGCCCGCTGGCAAATTACTGATCCATTTTTTCTGGAATTATTGGGTTCCATCTCCTTTAGCCTGATTGAGCAAGGGCACGAAATGCTCCTGTCCGGTTTGAGCTTGCATGCGGTAGCCAGTGGCCACGATGGTTTGCGCCGGATCAACTGCGACGGTTTGATTGTGGCCGGTCAGGCGGATTGCCATGAGGACTTAAACCGTATTGCAGATGGCAATACACCGGTAGTGGTCTGGGGCGCCAAGTTGCCGGACCAGCGCTACTGCACCGTGGGCGGCGATAACCACCTGGGTGGGGAGTTGGCCACTCGTCATCTACTGGAGATAGGCCGCCAGCAAATTGCCATTATCGGCGATTGGTCCACCCCCGAAGGCCGGTTGCGTTATGAGGGGTACCGCCAAACCCTTATAAATACTGGTCTAACCCCAAACCCGGCGCTGGAAGTGGCGTTAGGAGTTGGTCGCGACAGCCACCGGGAGGCGGCGCAGCGGCTCATCGCCAGCGGGCAGAAATTTGATGGATTGTTTTGCTTGAGCGATGCCATCGCCATGGCGGCAATTAACTCGCTTACCGAGCATGGCCTGCGCGTGCCGACCGATGTGGCGGTAGTTGGTTATGACGATATTTCCCTGGCCCGCTTTTACACCCCATCGATTACCACCATCTGTCAGGATCGGGAGCAGGGTGGCCGGTTAATGGTGGAAAAGTTGCTCGCCATGATTGATGGTGAGCGGGTGGATTCAGGATTCCTGCCCACCGACATCCTCGTTCGCAATAGTACCCAGAGCTAGATTTCCCCTTTTGTAGATACTAAACGGCGCGGTTTTACTGCGCCGTTTTTCGTTGCTTTCCCCTCTTTTTCCATGTGCAACACCTGCCTTAAGTTGCCATGAGATTTATTCTCAAACGACAACTAATGTAACCAATGTTATTTAATGGCGCATATTGCAACCGGTTGTTTCTCTCGGTAGCAGATTTTGAGTGGTTGTATTTGATCAAAATGTAACCTTTGGTAGCGAGCACAAAAAAAATGGAACTTTTTTTGGCTTTCGTCCATGAGTGTTCTAAATTACAACCGGTTGCAAAGATTTTCTTACAGCCTAAAAAGCACAACTGGAGAGAGACATGAAACACAACCCCATATTCAAGCCCGCGATTTTGTCTTTAGCCGTGGCGACGGCTGCCGGAAGCACTGGTCTGGTCCATGCACAAAATTCCAGCAATGAAACCACCTCGGATGTTGAAGAGGTGATGGTGACCGGTATCCGCGCAAGCTTGATGCGTGCACAGTCAATGAAGATGGAAAACGCCTCCATATCAGAGGCATTGGCGGCTGAGGACATTGGTAAGCTGCCAGATTCATCGATAGCAGAATCTTTGGCACGTTTGCCCGGTTTGGCGGGTGAGCGTAAAGGTGGGCGCGTGAGCGGTATTTCCGTGCGCGGCTTTAAAGAGGATTTTGTTGGCACCACCCTGAATGGCCGCGAACTGCTCGGTATTGGCGATAACCGCGGCGCTGAATATGATCTCTACCCCTCTGAAATCATGTCGGGTGCAGTCATCTACAAATCTTCCGAAGCCAAATTGACCACTACCGGAATTGGCGGAACCGTGGATTTGCGTACGGCGCGCCCATTGGACTCTGCGCCCACCGTTACCCTGAATGGGTCTTACGAAGTGAATTCCCAAGGCTCGGATAACCCCGAGTTTGATGACAACGGCAATCGTTACGCCATAGGTTTTTCGCAAAAGTTTGCCGATGACACTATAGGTTTGGCGATGGCCTATGCTTCTACTGAATCGCCTACCAACCAGCGCAAGTACGGTGTTTGGGGTTATGACAAAAATGCGGCCAGTGACCGCTATGTGCCCTCGGGCCTCGACATTATGGCGATTTCATCGGTGCTGGAGCGCGATACTGTTTCCGCGATTTTCCAGTACCGCCCCAATGAAGACCTGCACATAGTAATTGATGCCCTGGACATCGACTACAGCGATTACGGTGTGATCCGCGGATTTATCGAACCCTTCTCGGTCGGCAGTATTACAGCGGGTTCGGGCGAATTTGATGCTACCGGAGTTCAGGTCAATGCCAACCCTGTATTGCGTACCGACCCCAAAGAAATCCTCGGTGATTTGCAAACGGTGGGCGTAAACCTCAAGTACAAATTCAACGAAATCTGGTCATTCCATTTGGATGCTGCCGACAGTGAATCCAGCAAAACCGATACCCGTGGCGAAAGCTATGCCGGTCTGGGCCGCTCCGGCTCCCTGACCAATGCGCAATTAGGATCGCGCAAC
>NZ_JBRFPI010000383.1:0-4214 GCF_053579595.1 Cellvibrio sp. | reverse complement strand
CCAAAGTATTCGCGCAGCTTTTTTGAAGGCGACGTTTAGTTTTTTGGGTTATATCGCCAGTTGCGACGGACAAATCAACCGTGAGGAAGTGAATCGCATTAAAGTTCATATGAAAAAAATGCACTTGTCCGAGGATGAGCAGCGCAATGCGCTGCTGTTATTCAAATCCGGCACTGCACCCGACTTTAATGCGAGTCAGGCCTTGGGGGAGTTTCGCGCAGCAACAACCCCAAAACTGATCCAGATTTTATTGGTGCACCTGCTCACCATGGCGCGTGCAGATGGGTACCTGATGGAAAAAGAGCTGCATGCACTGCAGTGGGTCGCACGGGAACTTGGTTACAAAAGTATAGTGTTCAATCACTTATTAAAAATGATTTACGAGCAAGACCAACTCGCCCTAAGCCGCAATCCGCCGCAGCCTGCACAACCCGACACCTACAGTGCGCCACAACCCGAGCAAAATAAAGAACAGAAAAAAGCAAACACCAATGCCCATCAACCAGCGGGCAATCGCCATCAGGATTTACACAAAGCCTACAAAATATTGGGCGTGACGACTGAGATGACTGAAGATGAAATCCGGCGTGCCTATAAAAAACTCGCGAGCCAGCTCCACCCTGATAAATTAATGAGCCAGGGCTTGGCGCAAGAACAAATGCATAAAGCTACCGAACATTTTAAACGTGTTCAGGCTGCCTATTCTTTTATTAAGAAACATCGCTCAATCTATTCCGCTCGTTAAAGTGGCGCTGCCAATCACTCCCGCGGCATCTTCCAAAAAAAGAGCCTACCTACACGCCCGTCTTCCTCAAAAAGTCAGTAAAAATAGCAGTGTAACCGAAATCATTTTCTTGCTACTAGCACACTAGTTCACCAGCTAAAAGAGATTTACTAACGCAATTGATTGATAAGCATATTGAAATATTGTATGTTTTAATTATGGTAATATTGACTACAAGACAGATTGATCGCATTTTTGCCGCTTGGATGATTTGTCAGGTGTTTTCAAATATTGAGGATCAATCTGGAATCGCAGAGAGTTTTTGATGCAGCTTTTTAGCGACATATAAGCGTAATTTTATTACTTGGAAATCAAATGCTCAGTGTATCTGTCTACGATCTTATAAAAGTCAAAATAGCATCCATGGAATATGCACCAGGCAGCAATTTCTCGGAAATGGAATTAGCCAATGAGCTGGGTATACCAAGGGGAAAAGTAAGGGAAGCGTTTAATCTGCTGTCGCAAGATAAGTTGGTTCAGGTTATCCCGCAAAGATGCACCACCATCTGCAAACTGGAGCTGGGGAATATTTTAGATTCGATATTTATTGTCAGGTCGATACTGATTGCGATCGTTAAGGATGTACATCTAGCCTACCTTGATAAATCTTTGCCTTTGTCGCAACTACGGACAGATTTATTAGCTATGGAAAAGAACAACAATTTTTCAGAGGTAGATTTTTTCAAACTTGACCATGACTTTCATCTAACCCTGTCAGAGCTAAGTGGATTTCCGCGTTTAAATAAAATTATTTTTAAAGAAAAATTAAATATTGATAGAACACTGAGGCTATCGGTAAAACGGCAGGCGGATTACATAACCATCCTCAGGATTTATGGGAAAGTGATTGATACTTTACTGGCAGGCGCGCCCGACAAATCAATTAAAGCCCTGTGCGAGTTAGCCAGCATGCTTGAGACATGCGCAAATGCCGCAAGCAAAAATCATCCACATTTGTTCAAGTAAGCTTAAAAAAAATAAAAGCACGTTCGTTTCTTCTCAACTATAAAAATGTTTGTTAACCGGAGTCCATCCTATGCAACGGCAATTTGTTCGTTTTTTTCAATCTTTAGTCTTGGGTTTTTGTCTGGTCAGTAGCGCAGGATTTTCCCAGGATGGAAAAATGTACCCCATAGAAGCGCCCAAAGAACCTGGCGCTATTCCTCTGGGTACAGGCGGTGTAGATGACCAACCGGCAAAAGAATCCTGGTTTCGCCAGTGGGGTGACCCTATGGCGAGAAATATTTCAACAGCAACATTAACACCTTTTCTTGCCGACCCTAAAAAAGCCAACGGCGCCAGTGTCATAGTTGCACCCGGAGGCGGCTTCATGTGGTTGTCCATGGGTAATAAAGGATGGGAAGTTGCAGAGGCACTTGCGGCGCGCGGCATCAATGCTTTTGTATTGAAGTACCGGTTGCAACCCACAGCCGATTCATTGGAAGCATTTGAAACACAAATGACCCAACGCTTTGCAGAAGCAGCAAAAAATTCGAGCGATAAAACGCCGCGTGCAAGACCCGGTGGAAACCTTGAAAACCAATTGGAAGATGCAGAAGCTGCCTATGCGCTAATTGAGCGCCGCGCTAAAGAGTGGAACGTCGATATGAAAAAAATTGGCATGATGGGCTTTTCTGCTGGAGCAGGCTTAACCATGGCAACCACCCTTCAATCGAAAAAGGTAAAGCTGGCTTTTATTGCGCCTATTTACGGCGGCATGAACGCAGTTGAAGTACCCAAAAATGCACCGCCAATGTTCGCGGCAATCGCGGTTGATGATTTCCTTTTCCATGGTGAATTCGGATTAATAAAATCCTGGTATGACGCCAAGGTTCCAGTGGAATTTCACCTGTACCAAAACGGTGGACATGGTTTTGGTTTAGGCAATCCGGATCGCACCAGCAACAAATGGTTCGATGCATTTATGCATTGGCTCGATGTCAATAAATTTACTACACCTTAGTTTTTTAAAATAACGGGGTGCGCTTTTTCTATCGCTCATAGAAACTAGCGCACTCCGCAGTATTACTTTAATTACTACCTGCAGCACAATTTCTCTCTCCAGAATCCCCTTGATTACCTCTGCGACATGCTCCTTAATATTTTTCTTTTTTAATTAAAATACTAGTTTTTAGTTTATTCTCACTCGCATAAATATCGACAACCGTTATCCCAAGCCGCTGCACACCCTTATTTAACCACGCACAAACACACCTGCAAAAAAACATTCATATTTTAAAATTGAAATCCGCACCAAAATATTTGCATATAAATATATTTTTCTTGGCAATGCCGTCTGATTTGCTCTGGCACTTAAATAGCAGAACCAGATCATAAAAAAACACTTCCCCTGCTCGATTTATAGAACCAGTTTGCTAAACCGACACTTTTGTAAAAAACCCCAATATCCATATAAGCATACAATATTTAAAATTCATTCGGTCGAGACAGATCGCCAGCCACATTTCCTCAGCTGACCCTCACATAACAACAGTATTCCGACTCTCGATCAAAAAACCTGTTCCTATCGATCAGGATGCGTCAACACACCAGGCTCCATTCACCCGCAATGGAACCCCTTCGGAGATCAATAATGACATTAACTACCCGGCAGTTTAATCACGCTTATTTATGTGGAGGTAATTCCTAATGAAACTGGCAACGCTAAAAAAAATGGTTGGCCTTTCGGTCTTGGGGCTCGCCACTTTGTGTTCCACCTCGGCAAATTCACAAACACTGAGCAGCAATTCCACCGGTACCAACAATGGATTTTTTTATTCGTTCTGGAAAGATTCCGGCAGTGCAACCATGACCTTATACGGCGGTGGCCGCTATTCATCACAATGGAATAACAGCACGAATAACTGGGTGGGCGGTAAAGGCTGGCAGCCGGGCAACAGTTCAAGAACAATTAGCTACAGCGGAAATTACGGCGGTAGCAATAGCCAAAATACTTATTTAGCACTTTATGGATGGACGAGAAGTCCGTTAATCGAATATTACGTGATTGAAAGTTACGGTTCGTACAATCCCGCGAGTTGTTCTGGTGGTACTGATTACGGCAGCTTCCAAAGTGATGGTGCAACCTATAACGTTCGCCGTTGCTTGCGTACGCAACAGCCGTCTATCGATGGAACCCAAACGTTTTATCAATATTTCAGCGTAAGAAATCCTAAAAAAGGTTTCGGCAATATTTCCGGCACGATTACGTTTGCAAACCACGCTAATTTTTGGGCGAGCAAAGGATTAAACCTGGGCAACCATGATTACCAGATCGTGGCGACTGAGGGTTATCAAAGCACCGGTAGTTCCGACATCACCGTTAGCCAAGGCCCTATCAATGGTGGCAGCAGCAGTGTTGCGAATAACTCTTCACGCGCGAATAGCAGCGCCACGAGTATTGGCGCAGGTAGCGTTGTCGTACGCGCAC
>NZ_JBRFPI010000382.1:0-4256 GCF_053579595.1 Cellvibrio sp. | reverse complement strand
CTGCTTCAATCGCCGCATCTGTTGTCAATCCGCCATTTGTTGCAGCGCTGAGTAACTCTGCATCGGGTGTGCTGCCAGTAAATGTAAATGCGAGGAACGAGGCCAATTCGTAGTGCGTCAGCACATAACTATCATTGTCAATTGTTTGCGTGGGTAAGATTGCGCCGGTATTGCCAGCACGAATATCACTCACCGCTATCCCGGTTTCCTGACGATACAAAAATTGCGGAGAGGACAACGCGGTGCTTAAAGCCAATTGCAAAGCCTGAGTAATTTGCTCAGCGGTAGTGGCATCAGAAAATAGGGAGCGATATTCCTGAATCTCTATCGCCGTTGCGGGGCGACGGAAAATGTTCGTAAGTTTTTCTTGTGTGAATATGTCAGCACACTGTTGCGCCGTTAGTCCCGAGCAATTCAGGAATCCTGAAAAGTTGGTCGCCGCGGCCCGGCTGGAAATACGATTGGCCAGGCTCACAAAGTTTCGTTGCACCGTTTTACTAATAATCTCCTGCGTGTTGTTTTCAAATCCGTTGACGTAAGTATTGGCCAACAAAAAATCCAGGCTGCCAGGTAAATCGGTTGCGATGTTTACACCGGTCAGGTCGCGCACACTATTGCTGTACTCAGCGCGGGTTAATACACGCAGCAGACGCGGTCCATAGGTAATTTCGTTTGTGCAATTTGCCAACGGCGGCACTGATGAAGAGCTTGAAGACAGACTACTGGAAGAGCGCAGGCTGCTGCTGGACGAGAATACAGAACTGGAAGATTTCAGGCTGCTAGAAGAGATAACAGAGCTGGAAGATCTTACACTGCTGGAGGAAATGACTGAGCTGGACGATTTTACGCTACTGGAAGAGCTAATACTGCTTGAGCTTTTATTGCTGGATGCGCTGGAACTGGTTTTCCCAACACATTTGACTCCATTTAACAAAAACTCGGTTGGCCTTACGAGGTTTGTACCGTTGGGAAAGGATAGATTAAAACCAAAGTTAATAGATTGATTGGTGTTGATGTTGCCATTCCATGCTGCGTTTTTAACACGTACCGATTGCCCTGTCTGGGAGTAGGTGCCATTCCATAACTGGGAAATTTTTTCTGCATTGGAGAAATTCCATGCTAGTTCCCAGGTGGTTTTTGGTGCGCCGTAATTTACGAGGTCTACACTGAGTGTTGCACCATTGCCCCATTTGGAGTTGATAGAGTATTTGACTTCGCACTGCGCGTTTACATTGACGGTGTACGTCATCAACATTCCCGCTGCTGATAAGAGCGATAAACTTTTTAAATTCACAATTAAGCTCCTTGTTGAACTGCAATAAAGTAAGCCATTTTTTGGCATGGCAAATCCCTACCGGAATCGGCATGTGATCAAAAAAATAGCTAAATGTTGGTTGATGGGCCGATCTTGTTATAAGTGTGATGCAGGTTGTAAAACTGAAAAAATATTTCTATTTAATTATTATTGGTGTGAGTTTGGAGGATTGCTTTTTCCCTCTGCATTCAAATTTTGCAATTAAATTTTGCACATGAAATTGTTGTTTTATAGGTGCTTAAATTAATCGCCGAATTCAACATTTTTTGCAAAGAACACGGTGTTGATAATTGGTTAAGTGTTTATAGGGGGCGGGGCATGAGTTGTCAACAGAAGGGATTGATTGGTGAGTGTTGATAAAAACAAAAGGCCGCAACGATAGCGGCCTTTTGTTTTTACATTACTGAATATTTAACGATTAATTGTCAATTGAATGGTGTCTCTCAGCTCTGCTCCATCGCTACCGATCATGACTTTGTTGTCTGTGTCGAGGAGTTTTACTGAGAGTGTAACGGTAATGCTGGTATCCAGGACCCACGATTTATTGATTGTGACTTTGCCAGTTTCTGAGTCCAAGGTAACTTTGCTGGAGTCATAATTTGCTGGTGTATTGATAATTTCCCATTCGGCATTTTTAGCTGAATAAATTTCCGGGTCTGTATTGGCACTGGTTGGGTAGGTTACTTTGATTCGGGGTTCCACTGTGCCATCGACGGAAACAGAGAGGGTCTCTGTAGATGTAGTGCTGGTCGGGCCTACAATTTCAACTTTCTGTATGTCGGGCTTGGTAACTTTGATCACCAGCGTGCCAGAGACGCCGTTGCAAGTCGCACTTACGGTGACATCGGTACCGCCGAAGCTTCCGGTTACTGCCGTGATCAACCCCGTTGTAGCGTTCACCGTGAGCGCTGCTGTGTTGCTGCTGGTTAATGAAGCATTTTTGATAATATTCTCTGAGTTCGAGTTTGCGTAATCACCTGTCGCCGTTAATGTCGCTGTTTGTCCTTGGCGCATTTCAAGCGCTTTGTTGGATGTGAGCGTAAGCTTGGTCAAACTATTGTCGATGGTAAATGGCAGCTCATTTGAAGGGACGATAATGTCTTTGTTATCTTTGCCGCGTGCGATGATTTTAATTACACCACTTTTCTTGGTGCTCAGCTCAGGTTTGGTTTCGTCGGCAAAGCTTGCAAGCTGGGCGCTTGCACTATCTGCCAGCGCCCAAGTCAGTGGGTAGTCGTAACTTTTACCATCAGAGAATGTGGTCGTGGCCGCAAGCGTTGTATTTTTGCAAACATCAACGATGCTAGTTGGATGAGATATAACTACTTTGGTCAAGTTTGCGTCGGACAACACTATGTCCTGTGTTTGTGTTGGCAGCCCGGCGTAGGCTGCACTGAGCACTAATCCGGTTCCCATTTTTCCTGCTGCAGTGAATAAACCATTTTTAACATTGCCGAGGCTGTTGTCGTTGAGAGTCCAGGTCGCTTTGTTATTTAAATTGATTTCTTTACCGGTGTTATCGGTTCCGATCAGATTAAATTGCAGTTTGCCATTGATGTGCACATAGCCATCTGTGGATGTATCGGCAAGCGCAATTTTGGTTACGCCGTTTTTACTCGCATCAACCGTTTGCGCAACACGTGCGCTGTCGCCATCACCGCCGCCGCAACCACTTAAGCTGAATGCGCCCATGCTTACTAACAGGGCGAGTGATAAATGTATTCCTTTAGAACGCATAGGTAACTCCCAGGCCGAGGCCATCAACACGTAAATTGTCATCGTTGTAGTAGCGCAAATAATCGAGTGTCCAATAGAAAGGTTTGCCCTCTATAACTTGATCTTGCAAGGTAATGCCGTAACTGAAGTCAGAAAAGGTGTCTTTGTAGCGGCCGGATTCTCCCAGGTTGGGCAAGTAAGTCTCGATTTCAGTCGAGGCGTAACCGAGCAAAATGCTCACTTTCAAATCTTCTGGCTGTGTATCAGGGTTGGTAAGCGTGAGATAGATCCCGCTCTGCTGGGCAATCTCCAGTGTTAACTCATTGGCGCTGTCATCGCTCATGGGGGCAGCGACCATACCGTGGATGCCGATACCATCTAGCAGGCCATTGGTAACTTCGATATCCGCTTTAAGCTGGAACAGTGTGGGTGAAAATGTTTCACTCGAGGCTTTGACCTTGGTGTACACCCCTTGCCCTGAAAGGTGAAATGCCAGAGGGGCATCGGCCTGCGCGCCCAAGCTGGCGAGGCCGCTTATTGCGCTGATAACTAGTGCCAATCGTTTACACATAAGTATTCCTTGCTGTGTGATGTTGTAGTGATTGTTAGCGGTTTGGCTGCGCATTATTCCAGATTGTTGCTGCGAATAACGGTGCGCAATTCATGAATATAGGCACTGCCGCGCCCGGAGTACTTACCCAATTCGGCCACCATCGCACTGCCGGTAAATTGTTGCGGTGCATCTCGTAACTGCGCGCGCAGCTGCCGCCAGGGGCGATAGGCGTTATGGGTGTTGATATTGTTGAAGTATGCCGTAATCGACTCTTCCACATTGTTAAATTTCTTAACTTCGTGTTTGGCGCCAGCGGGGCGCTTGCTGGGGACTATGCCGCAGCCGGGCTTGTAGCACCAGTGGCCAAACAAATTGTGCGCCTCTTCAGCAAAGCGTGAGGTGCCCCAGCCGGATTCTACCGCCGCCTGCGCCATCACCATTGCCGGTGGAATGACATCCACACGCAGCAATAAAATCTCCACTGCTTTGGCATCATCCGGGTAGGTTTCGTAAGTCACATGAAATTTTTCACGCAGTTTTTCGAGGTTGCGTTTATTCATACCGGAGATAGTTTGCGGCGCATCCCATTCGGCTTTTATTTTTAATATACGTTCACGGGATTTTAATAATTTTGCTTTTTTTTCCTCGTTCATTGGGCGCAGCATGTCCAGG
>NZ_JBRFPI010000381.1:0-4259 GCF_053579595.1 Cellvibrio sp. | reverse complement strand
CCAAGGCAGGCTCATCGCTGGTGATCATGGCAATTATCGGCGGGGCGGTACTTACGGCGGTGATGGGCCTGGTATCGGATCTGACCAGCATCCATTCCGCCGTCGGCGTACCGCTGGTGTGTTTTGCGGTGATTGCGCTTTATGCACGCAGCCGCGATAAAGCAGAGGCGGTTGCCAAGTGATCGACGCACACCAACATATCTGGCAACTGGGCGAGCATGATTGCTGTTGGCCGACGCCGGATTTGGTTGCGATCTACCGCGACTTTGGTGTGGAAGATGTGCTGCCGCTGGCCAGGTTTGCGGGTGTGACGGGTTCAGTGCTGGTGCAATCACAAGAGAGCGATGCGGATACCGATTATTTATTGGCTGTTGCTGAGCAAGCCGACTTTGTTAAAGCAGTCGTGGGCTGGGTGGATTTGGCGGCACCGTCGGCGCCTGCACGTATCGCCCAGCTTGCACAGCAGCCCAAATTGCGCGGTCTGCGCCCTATGTTGCAATGCCTGCCGGAAGACGATTGGATTTTACGCCCGGAGCTGGAGCCAGCCATCGCGGCGATGAAATTGCACAAACTGAGCTTCGATGCATTGGTCTATACCCGCCACCTCCCGCATCTGGAGCAGTTTGCACGGCGCCATCCGGATCTGCCGATAGTGATTAATCACGCAGCCAAGCCAGCGGTTATCGCTACTGATCGCCCAGCAGATGACTGGCGTAATGCCATCAGAGAAATCGCTAAATTAGCTAACGTCTACTGCAAGATTTCAGGTTTGCCCACTGAAGCGGGTAAAGACCAGGGGCAAACAGAGCTGGCTCCTTACATCCAGCATCTATTATCGGTATTTGGTGCAGAGCGATTGATGTGGGGGAGCGACTGGCCTGTCATTGGCTTGGCGCCAAACAAGCAGCTATGTATCTATAAAAACTGGCTTAATCTTGTCCAGCATACACTTACTGGATGCAAACTGAGCGAAATTGAAAGTGTTTTCATAGGTACAAGTTTGCGTTTTTATCGAATTGCGTAAAGTGGAACGCATGATGTGGGAGTGTGTGAGTAGAATCCTGTGACAACATGGAAAGTTTAGCCTTAGGTTGCATCCTGACTTGCCCTAAGCGTTATAAACCAATAATGGACACGGGGAAACAATAACGAGAAAAATACTATGACTTCTATTATGACTAAAGAACTCGACAGCGCTTATTTGGACAACAGTGGCGACGACGCCGAACGTAAATACCGTGCCCCGGCTTTGGAGAAAGGCCTGGACATCCTCGAATTGCTCGCGCGCAATTCATCACCTATGACGACTTCGCAAATGGCTGCTGCGCTCGGGCGTTCGGTAAGTGAACTCTTCCGCATGGTGCTTGCGCTCGAATATCGCGGGTTCATCACCCAAATGCCCGATGGTCGCGACGGCTACATGCTCACCAACAAACTATTTACCCTCGGCATTTCCCAAGGCACGGCCAAAACCCTGCTTGAAGTTGCCTTGCCGGTGATGAAAGAGCTGACCCGCGAGCTTGGCCAATCCTGCCACCTAGTGGTGCCCTCAGGTGACCAGATTGTGGTGGTCGCGCGACTTGAAAGCCCTATGGACCTTGGTTTCTCCGTGCGTGTCGGCTATCGCCGCCGCCTGATTGATACCAACTCGGGCGCCTTGCTCTATGGTTTTGCCACACCCGATGTACAGGCTGGCTGGCTGCCACTGTTATCGGCAACGGTGGATCTGGAGCGTATTGAACGCTTCCTCGCCAAGGCGCGCAAAGGGGTGGATCAGGGTTATATCCAACTTGCGAGTGATTTTGTCGATGGCGTTACCGATTTCTGTGTGCCGATCATTGGTGTCCACGGTGCGGCAGCGGTATTGATTATTCCCTTTATCCATATCAAATCCCAGGCGATCAGCACCGAGCGGGTGTTGGAGCGTTTGCTGCAGGCCTCCGATAAGATTTCCCAGGGCCTTATCGATTAACCCTTTTGTTAAGCCGTCTAAAAGCCGACTCCTGCAGTCGGCTTTTTTATGTTCATTCAAAAATCAAACAGCAATAGGCGCTAACGGCTTGTGTATCTTTATAGAAAAAGTCTAAATAACTATATGTGCTTTTCGGTTGTGTTCAGCTAGAATGATTTTTTATTGGCAATTCATCTTTTAAACATGAAAAGCCATGCATAAAAATCTAATTATAAAAAGAGGTTGTGTGGGCAAGTTCAATCTTCTTCCAACGCGTACTTTTGGACGCAGCAATCTCCCCATCTCTTTATTGGGTTTTGGCGCTGCTCCCATCGGCAACCTATATCAACCCTTAACCGATGCCCAGGCTACCTGCGCAGTGAAGTCGGCACTGGATTCCGGCATCCGCTATTTCGATACGGCTCCCCATTACGGTTTTGGTTTGAGCGAAACTCGTTTGGGCGCGGCACTCGCCAAGGCAGCGGTGGCTGAGCCTGTGATTATCTCGACCAAAGTGGGGCGCCTGTTGGTGCCCAGTACATCCACAGCATCCGTGCGCCACGGCTTTGCCGATGCACCACCGCTGGAGCCGCAATTTGATTACAGCTATGACGGGGTGATGCGTTCCTTTGATGCCAGCCTTGAACGCTTGCAGCGCACTCATGTCGATATATTGCTCGCCCATGATCTAGGGCCGCTGACTCACGGCGCCGACCATCCGGCGCGCTTTCGCGAATTTATGGACGGCGGCTACCGCGCCTTGAGCGAATTGAAAGCGGCAGGGCAGGTGACCGCGATTGGTCTCGGTACCAACGAATGGCAAATCTGTGAGGCGGCGTTAAAACACGGCGATTTTGATGGATTCTTATTAGCCGGTCGCTACACATTGCTTGAGCAGGGCGCCTGCGAAACCTTCCTGCCCTTGTGCGCAAGGCGCGGTGCGTCGGTTATTCTCGGTGGCCCGTTTAATTCCGGAATTCTGGCGACCGGTGTGAAAAGTGCGGATATTGCCAGCGGCAAAACTCCGCTGCATTACAACTACGAAGCGGCGCCGCAAGCCATTGTTGATCGTGTCGCACAGCTTGAATCTGTGTGTGAAGAATTTGCGGTACCACTTGCCGCTGCTGCGCTGCAATTTCCGGCTGCGCATCCACAAATTTGTTCGGTATTGGCTGGTTTGGCGAGCGATGCGCAAGTGCAGCAATCACTGGTATGGATGAATACGCCAATTCCCGAAGAGTTCTGGCAGCGGTTGCGCGAGAGTGAATTATTGCACCCGGCTGCGCCCACACCAGCTTAATTTAGTTGACTGCATTTTTATTCTTTTAGGATTAGGTATGACACAAACTGCTGATCCAGTTGCACAGCAAAAAACTGCACTCGCACCGGTGATACTGCTTCATCCGGACGACAATATTTTGGTGTGTGTAAAGCAGATCCATAGCGGCGATGCGCTATCAATTGATGGTGAAATAATTACCAGTCAAATTGACATCGCTGTCGGCCACAAAATTGCGCGCGCCGCATTAAGTGCTGGCGATAAAGTCTATCGCTACGGTGCGCCTATCGGTTCCATGACCGAAGCTGTCGCAAAAGGTGAGCACGTGCATATGCACAATATGAAAAGTGATTACATTCCCAGTCACACCCGCAGCCGTCAAAACAAAGACAGGAGTGAATCATGAATGATGCCGTAAGTTTTTCTGGCTGGCAGCGCGCCGATGGCCGTAAAGGTATTCGCAATGTGATTGTGGTGGCTTATTTGGTTGAATGCGCGCACCACGTAACGCGCAGGATCGTAAATCTGGTTGATGACATTGATGTGCATTTAATCGGTTTTCCCGGTTGTTACCCAAACCAATATGCTTACGAAATGATGCGTGCGGTTTGTACGCATCCGAATGTCGGCGGTGCGTTGTTGGTATCGCTCGGCTGCGAAAGTATGAATCGCGAAAAATTATTGAGTGACATTCGCACGAGTGGTCGCCCTGCAGAATTATTGGTTATTCAGGAAGCGGGCGGCACCAAAAGCACAATTGAATTAGGTTTGGCTGCGGTAAAACGTTTGCAAAGCGAAGCAGCAAAAGTTGCGCGCGTACCTATGTATTTAAATGAATTGATTGTCGGGACAATTTGTGGCGGCTCGGATGGCACCAGTGGTATCAGTGCTAACCCTGCAGTCGGCCGTTGTTTTGATGCGTTGGTTGCCGCCGATGCGATTTGCATTTTTGAAGAGACCGGTGAATTAATCGGCTGCGAAACCATTATGGCCGATCGTGCAATTACTCCGGAATTGGGCGCAGAAATT
>NZ_JBRFPI010000380.1:0-4262 GCF_053579595.1 Cellvibrio sp. | reverse complement strand
CAATAACGCAAGCTGTTTTACTTTTCACCTTATAAAACCCCCTAAAAGCCAGATCACCAACCACACGCCTGCCCTTGGTTTTCTTTCTCCAACCACTGCATCAGCGGTGCAAAATAATCGATGATGGCGGAGGCATCCATTTGGCGGGTGCCTATGGCTTCTTCCAAAACATCTTGCCAGGGTTTGCTGGCGCCCGCAGCGAGCATGGTTTGTAATTTTGCGCCGGCTTCTTTGCTGTTGTAGATAGAGCATTCGTGTAGCGGGCCTTTAAAACCAGCCGCGTCGCACAGGGCTTTGTGGAATTGGAATTGCAAAATATGCGCGATGAAATAGCGTGTGTAAGGAACATTCGCCGCTATATGATATTTTGCACCCGCGTCAAAATCTTGCTCCGTACGTTCAACGGGAGCACTAATGCCTTGATATTTTGTACGCAGCTCCCACCAGGTTTTGTTGTAATCTTCCGGTTTAATTTCACCGGAAAAGACTTTCCAACGCCATTGGTCAATTAATTTTCCGAAAGGCAGAAATGCAATTTTTCCAAGCGCCAATTTCATTTGTTGGTTGATAACGGTTTGCTCGCTACTTTCTGTGCTCTCAATCAAACCGATTGCGTTTAAATAGCCAGGCGTAATGGATAGCACAATCGTATCGCCAATTGCTTCATGAAAACCGTCATTAGCGCCGTTTTGAAACAACATGGGTTTGTCATTGTAAGCCAGGTCATAATAAATATGGCCTAACTCATGGTGGATGGTTTCAAATTCTTCATCCGTTGGTTCGACGCATTGTTTAATGCGTACATCTTCTTTAGCATCCATCGTCCAAGCGCTTGCATGACACACCACTTCGCGGTCGCGCGGTTTGGTGAGCATGGAGTTTTTCCAAAAACTGTCTGGCAGTGAGCGCAAACCTAAAGAAGTGAAAAAGTTTTCTGCAATTTTGGTAATCGCAATGGCATCTTTCTTTTGTTTAACCAAAGCAGCGGTGATATCAAGATCGCCAACACCGGGATAAGGTTCTACCAAATCATAAATACTATCCCACTGCTGGCTCCACATATTGCCGAGTAGATGCGCAGGAATTGGTTTATCTAGCGGTACCTTATCGACGCCGTATTGTTTAGAAAGATCAGTGCGCACTTTACAGTGTAATGCTTTATACAAAGGTTCTACTTGCTGCCACAAACGCTCCACGTCAGCTTCAAATTCATTCGCGGGCATATCGTAGCCCGATTTCCAGGATGCGCCCATATCACTAAAACCGTAAGCGCGCGCGCCGCTATTGGCGATTTCAACATAACGCTGATAGTCGCTGCGATAAGCTCGCGCAATGCTGTGCCATCCCGTCCAAGCATCCACCAATTCGTTGTAGTCGCGGCTTTTGGCGAGCACATCGGATAACTGATTTAAATCGCGGCAATTTTCAGTGCTGCCTTCGGGTTTGCAATATTTTCCTGCACCGTAAACACCTTCCATATGGGTGCCGAGGCCTGCAAGCTCAGCGCGCGCTTCAGGAGTATCAGGCGGCAATAAGGTTTTGCCTTGGGTCATATTGATATAGGCTTTTTTTGTTTCAGCTGACATAGGTGCATCTTTATAGAGGCGCGCCTCCGCTAATAATTCTTTTTCCATCGCCATCCATTTTTCATTGGATTTGGTGGCAAGCATCGCAGAATCATCATTCAGGTAAGTGACATAAACCCACTGCGCGGCGTTGTACTCATAATAATTATCGAGATAGGTTTTGTTTGCACCTGCGATAAATTCATCTACCGATTTAGCGGGTTTAGCAGGTGTTACAGTAGCTTGATCGCTACTGGATGGCGCCTTATTGCAAGCGCCTAAACAACAGAGCGCAATACTGGAGAATAAAATGGTGCGCAGGTTAATTTTGTGTTTCATAACATCATCCTGTGAATAATTAATTAATTCCGCCCATACCGCGTTTCAGCAGTGGTGAAATTACCAACAGCACTATGCCTGCACCCACACCCAGTATGGCCAAGTATTCAAATAAATTGATGTAAGTTGCGAGCATGGCTGTCACATCGGTTTTTTCTGACGTATCAATCGCCGCCAATTTGGATAAACGAGTAGCGAGGGTTTCTGATAGTCCCGTTGCCACAAACCAGGTGCCCATACTCACACCTACAACACGCGGGATCGACAAGGAGGTAACGGCAGATAATCCAATCGGTGATAAACATAATTCGCCGGTGCTGTGGAGAAGATAGGCGAGCACCATCCAGATGGCTGCTACCTTGCCTGCATCATTGGGAAATTGCGCACCGAGTACCAATGCACCAAAACCAAGACCGGCCAACATAATACCGAAAGAAAATTTTACCGGTGTTGAAGGATTCAAACCGCGCGTTGCCAACCAAGGCCAGAGCAACGCAAAAGGAATTGCGAGCAGCATAATAAATGCAGGATTAAGCGCAGCAAATTGACTGGTCACTATCGTGATACCAAAAACATCGCGCTCAAGTACACGATCAGCAAACAAAGTCATAGATGCGGCAGACTGCTCGAACAGTGACCAGAATACAATGGTGAAAATAATCATCACCATCAACACTAGCGTGCGGGTAAATTCAACACTGCGGTGATACATAAAACCGTAAGCAACGAAAATAATCAACGCCAGAAGCGCAGCGTAGAGCCAATATTCCGTTGCTTCATCGGACAGCTGAATAACCTTGTTTTGTGTAAGCACACTGCCAATTCCAATTAGCAACGCCAAGGCAACAAAAAACAAGAAGGCTTTTTGTGATTGCCAGGATTTTGAGTAAATCATCGAGTAGGCAATTATTCCGACGACCCCCAATAGCAGGAAAATATTTTGTGTAACATGCACTACTGGTTCACTTTGCACCAACCACCATACCACCGGTAGCGCAGTCAAACTGGCAATATAAATCCACCACTCTTTTTTGATGCCCACACGTTTTGAATTTAACCAATCAACACAAGGGGATTCTGCGTAGCCTTTTAAATAGCGCTGGCCATATAAAAACGTAAACATCCCGAAAATCATGCCGACACCGGCGAGGCCAAAACCATATTTCCAACCGTAGGTTTCACCCAGCCAACCGCACAATAAAATGGCGGCAAGTGAACCGACGTTGATGCCCATGTAGAACAGGGTAAAACCTGAGTCGCGGCGCGGGTCGTTATCAGCATAAAGTTTGCCAACAATCACAGAGATGTTCGGCTTTAAAAAACCAACGCCAATAACAATAAACGCAATCGCCAAATAAAAAATATTCAGCGCGGCAGTATCTTGCTTGGTGATCTCAGTGGCGAGCACTGTACCAGCGGCTAATACCTCACCCGTTTTCAGGGTTAAGGCTTCAACCAACACGGTACCCGCTGGATAATGCACGGCTTGCTGGCCTTCAAACGCCATTAAAAAATGGCCAATACACAATAAAATTCCACCAAATAAAACGGCACGCCTTGTTCCCAAATACCGGTCAGCAATCAAGCCACCAATTACCGGGGTTGCATAAACTAACCCGGCGTAGGCACCGAGAATATCCAAGCCAGCGCCATCAGAAAATAAATGATATTTGGTGATATAGAGCAGCAGGATGTATTTCATCCCATAAAACGAAAATCGCTCCCACAATTCTGTGCTAAAGCAAACATACAGGCCTTTAGGATGGCCGAGAAAATCACCGCTGTTACTATTCATATAGACAACTTTGTTATTAATTTTACGAAAGTAGGTTTATCACACGCTCTACAACCTCTCACGATCATACAACGTCCGATCAGCCCTATCACTTTTCATCAAACTGACTGCTTGACCCGTTATAGAAAAGCCACGTGCAATTGCTACACGTGGCTTTTACAATGGTGATCCGCAACGATTGAATCATTTAGAATCACCAACAATACCTCAATTAAATTTTCAATGTGTATTCAAGGTAAACCACACGGCCGGTATTGTCATAGAGATCGTAGTGTGGCTCTTCGTACAATCCATTGCGGTCAAACACCGGGTCTTCATCAGTCAAGTTGGTAGCGCCCACTTTCACCTTACCCCAACCCTCTGCATCATAAGTATATGAAGCGTTGATGGTTGTCCAGCTTTTCAGATCTTTATCGCTGGTGTCCAGATAGGCACCGCCTGAACTGTCAAACGCGATAAAATCTTGCTGGGAAGATGCACCTATATAATCGGCAATAATGTTGATCGAGTGCTGCTCCAAACTCCACCCCTTGCAGGCGGTTAAGAAAGGCCTGCTCGGTCAC
>NZ_JBRFPI010000379.1:0-4285 GCF_053579595.1 Cellvibrio sp. | reverse complement strand
GTAATAAATACCCAAATATCGCCACGCGGTGCGGTTTTAATTAAATGTACGGCTTTATGCGCTTCACTCATTCCCCAAGCGACCATCACCAATAACGCGGCCATCGCGGGCATAGGTAAATAGGCCAGCAAGGGCGCGAGCGCAACCAAACCAAGCAATACCACTAGTGCATGAATCATTCCCGCCACTGGCGATTCTGCCCCCGCCTTAATACTCGCTGCCGAGCGTGCGAGTGCCGCAGTCGCGGTAATACCGCCGAAAAATGGCGTGATCATATTCGCGATACCCTGCCCTAATAATTCACTATTGGCACTGTGGCGTTTGCCGGACATGCCATCCAACACTACCGCACATAATAAGGATTCAATCGCACCGAGCATGGCAATCGCAAATGCGGCGGCAAGTAAATCCTGCAGCACACGCAAACTCCACTGAATCGATTCACCATTTGCACCGGTCTGCAACCAGGGCCATTCAAAGTGTGGTAATTGCGGTGGAATACCAAAACCGGTTGTGCCATCGACTAACGTATAAGAAAAGCGCGAGCCAATTGTATCGACAGAAAAACCGGATTGATTTAACAATAAAGCGACCAAAGTGCCGACAATCAGTGCGGGTAAATGCGGAGGGACAGGCAATTTTAATAAAGGCCATAACAACATAATGGCAAGCGTCGCAGCGGCGACAACAAAACTCGGCCAATAAAAATCGGGCAGATTTTGCATTAGCAGCCAGAGTTTTTCCAAATAATGTTCGGGCATTGCGTCGAATTGCAAACCAAAAAAATCTTTGATTTGCAAAGTCGCAATCACTACCGCAATACCGGCGGTAAAACCGAGGGTTACCGCTTCGGGAATATATTCAATCAAACGCCCCAAGCGCAGCAGCGCCATCACGACTAAAATGCCACCGGCCATCACACTGGCAACTAACAATCCGCCCAAGCCGTATTTTTGTGCGATGGGATAAAGAATAACAACAAAGGCAGCAGTAGGGCCGGAGATACTAAAACGCGAACCGCCGAGCAGCGGAATTAAAAAGCCCGCGATGATAGCGGTATACAACCCATATTGCGGTGAAACACCACTGGCGATGGCGAGCGCCATCGCGAGCGGAATTGCAATAATGCCAACGGTGATGCCCGCTAATAAATCGCGAGTAAAGCGCGGCGCACCATAAGATTCCGCAAAACAGGCTTCACGTAATGCATGAGCAATACGCAGGGAAAATAAATGCGCGCGATGGGGCATACACACCTCATGAAGAATACCTATAGAACGCAATATCAAGCAGTATCCGCACCAGATATCAATATAAAGACAAAATGAACAAAGGCGGCGCATTCAAAGTATAGCGGGCTATAATGCGACCCTATTGTTCTGGATCACTTACTTTGACTTAAGAGACGTAAACATGAGCCTGATGTACCGCAGCATGATTGGCGCACTCTGCGCACTTACCCTCGCTTGTAGCAAAACCCCTGAGCTGTCAAAAATCGAAGGTTTTGCCCAGGGTACTACCTATCACCTCACTTTTGAATTGCCCGCTGATTCCACCGCAGACGTAGCGACAATTGAAAAAGCCGTAAACGATGAATTTGCACGTATGGACAAAGCCCTGTCCAACTATCGCGATGATTCCGTCATCGAAGCATTTAACGCAACACAATCCACCGATGTACTAACTGCCGAGCCAGAGTTAGTCGCACTGGTTGAAGAAGCGCGCAAAGTGCATCGCGCCAGCAACGGTTGTTACGATCTCACTATCAAACCGCTGTTTGATTTATGGGGATTTAAAAAGGATGAATTCAGTCCGCCGAGCGATGCCGATCTTGCGCAGACTATGGCCATCATCGGGTTGGACAATCTGGAAACGGTTGATGCAACTCACCTGCGCAAACAGATTCCCGCTTTGCGTATTGATGTTTCCTCTATCGGCCAAGGTTATGCAGTAGGTCAAATTGTGAAAGTGTTGGAGCAATACGGCGTCCAACATTATTTAGTGGAAATCGGTGGCGAATTGAAAATCAGCGGCAAAAAACCAGACGGCGAGCCATGGAAAATTGCTTTGGAAAAACCGCTGCCGAATGAACGTAAGATGCACAAAATTGTCAGCTTCGATACCGGTGTACCTATGTCGCTGATGGCGTCCGGCACTTATCGCCATTACTTCGATAGCAACGGCAAACGCTACAGCCATATTCTGGATGCACGCACCGGCAAACCCGTCGAACACAACACAGTTTCTGTCGCGATTTTGCATCAAGATCCGACCATTGCCGACGCCTGGTCTACTGCACTGTTATGCTTGGGCAGCACAGAAGGTTTAAAAGTCGCCAATGACAACAATCTCGCTGCGCTGTTTATCGACCAACAAGGCGATAAATTAATTGAGTCTCAAAGTAACGCGATGAATGCAATGAAAGATGTGAGTTTTAAAAACCCTTAACAACACATTGGATGGATACACCATGAAACTCATCTACACCCACGAAAATCGCTTTCTGGTCGGCAATGCGCAAAACATTCTTGAACAGGCGGGAATTCGTGTGGTGTGGAAAAATGAATTTGCCTCCAGCGCGATTGGTGAAATATCGCCCTTTGATACCTGGCCGGAATTGTGGGTAGTTGACGATGCAGATTACGACGCGGCGATTCATATCATCGCTAATGCATTGAGTGCACCCAATGCGCCGGAATGGGTGTGTGGAAGCTGCAACGAACTTAATGATGCCGCATTTGAAACCTGCTGGAATTGCCAAGCTGAAAAAACGGAGATGGCGCAATGAAACAATTTATCCTGAGTTTTTTATTGCTGGTGTTAACAACCAGTGCGTTCGCAAACACTTCCGCTACCGTGATGAGTTACAACATCCGTTGCGGCTTATGTGAGGCCCCGGAAAATCCACACAACTGGAAAAAGCGTAAATATTTTGTCGCGCACCTGATCAAAATCCACAACCCTGATGTGATCGGATTACAAGAGGCCGAACTGTTCCAAGTGGAAGATTTGGTTGAAATGCTGGATGATTATTCTTGGATGGGGGTCGGCCGCGATGATGGCCGCGACAAAGGTGAAACCACAGCGATTTT
This sequence comes from Cellvibrio sp., assembly GCF_053579595.1. Lineage (NCBI taxonomy): Bacteria > Pseudomonadati > Pseudomonadota > Gammaproteobacteria > Cellvibrionales > Cellvibrionaceae > Cellvibrio > Cellvibrio sp. The sequence continues at coordinate 1,193 of NZ_JBRFPI010000379.1, read as the reverse complement.
ATTCCGCACAGCGCGCTTTTCACTGCAAGCCCAGCAAACACTCTGGCTGTCGCAAACACCACTCAAACCATCACTCGGATGGGATGCAACCTATCGCCGCACACTGAGCATCGCCAAATTACTTGATGCCCAAACCAAACAATTTCTGCATGTTTTTAATATCCATTTAGACAATGAGGGCGAAACCGCACGACAAGAAGGTGCAAAATTGCTTCTGGGTGAGATTGCAAAATTAGATGCAGCATCACCTATTGCGGTCACCGGCGATTTTAATCTCACCGCGCCATCTGCGACCTACGATATCATCACCCAGGTTTTGGCAGATGCAGAAAAAACCTCCATTACACCGGCAGTCGGTGGTGGAAAAACATTTAATGGTTTTGGTGAAAACAAAGAGCCAAACAATAAAATCGATTTTATTTTTGTGAAGAAATCCACCAAAGTACAAAGCCATCAAGTCGATACCACCATCTACAACAATATTTACCCATCGGATCACTATCCCGTCATTGCCAACATCGATACCTCCGCGGCACCGGTAGATGCATCAGTGAGTGCCCAGTAGCACCGACAATTCATTGCGGATATATTTTTCTTCCACCCATTCCGGCAAATGGGCATTCATAAACTCAATAAAATGATGTGCGGCGATAGGCAAACGTCTATCGCCATGACGCACAACATACCAGTGACTGTTCAGCGGAAAATCGCGCACATTGATGACGGCGACTTTTGCGTTGGATTGTGACAGCGTTTGCGCCAATGTATGCTCGGATAACACCGCCAACCCCAGCCCGGTTTCCACACTCATCCGGATCACCTCATTGCTTTCAATCTGCAACGTTTTATGCAGTTGTAAGTTCTGTTCACGCAAAAAATTTTCAAACACCATACGCGTCGCACTGCCGGGTTCGCGCATTAAAAAACGCTCGTCGATCAATTCGGAAAAATCAATTTGTGTTTTTTGCGCTGCCCAATGGTGAATCGGGGCAATCAGCACCAGCGGATTACGCAAGAATCGGCCACTGACCACATGATCGCCGGTCGGCGGATGGCTGAATAAATACAAATCGTCCATCTGATTCTGGAAGCGCTGCAACACGCTGCTGCGATTGCCGATATTAAAAGTCACATCCACCGCCGGATATTGTTGTGCATAAGGGCTGAGCAGACGCGGCAAAACATATTGCGCG